>CABQHF010000031.1 GCA_902463905.1 uncultured Faecalibacterium sp.
TGTGGTAGGTGCCGCACTTCTTGCAGTAGAAGGCCGGGATGGGCACGCCCCAGGTGCGCTGACGGCTGATGCACCAGTCGTTGCGGTCCCGGACCATGCCGGTCATACGGTCATGACCCCAATCCGGCATCCAGGTGACCGTGTCGATGGCCTTGTACACGTCCTCGCGGAACTTGGCGATGGAGCAGAACCACTGCTCGGTGGCACGGAAGATGATGGGGTGATGGCAGCGCCAGCAGTGCGGGTACTGATGCTTGATGTGCAGCTGACCCATCACGGCACCGGAAGCGGTCAGGTCGGCCAGGATGGTCTTGTTGGCTGCCCAGACACGCTGACCTGCGTACTTGCCGGCCAGGTCGGTCAGGTAGCCGCCATCGTCCACGGGGACGGTGATGGGCACCTGGGGGTACTTCTGGCAGACGTTGAAGTCGTCCACGCCGTGGCCGCCTGCGGTATGAACGCAGCCGGAACCGCTTTCCAGGGTGACGTGGTCGCCCAGGATCACATAGCCCTCCTTGGGCAGGTAGACGTGGTTGTAACGCATCAGCTCGAACTCAGCACCGCTGACCGGCTCGCCCACGACCTCGTACTCCTCGATGTGGCAGGCGTCCATGACGCTCTTGACCAGATCGGTGGCCATGATATGGTACTCATCGCCGATCTTGACGAAGGAGTACTCGAACTGGCCGTTCAGGCAGATGGCCTCGTTGGCGGGCAGAGTCCAGGTGGTGGTGGTCCAGATCACGAAGTAGGTCTTGTCCATCGGGATGCCGTGCTTTGCCAGCACACCGTTGGGATCCTGAGAGACATGGAAGCGGACGAAGATGGAATCGCAGTCATCCTCACCGTACTCGATCTCGGCCTCAGCCAGGGCGGTACGGCAGTCCGGGCACCAGTACACGGGCTTCAGGCCCTTGTAGATGTAGCCCTTCTTGGCCATCTCGCCGAAGATCTCGATCTGGCGTGCCTCAAACTCAGGCTTCAAGGTCAGGTAGGGGTGCTCGAAGTCACCGATGACGCCCAGACGCTTGAACTGGTCGCTCATGATGTCGATGTGCTCGGTGGCGAACTTTTCGCAGATCTGGCGCAGCTCCAGCTTGGAGATGTCCTTCTTCTTGTCGCCGACGGAGGACAGGGCCTTGAGCTCGATGGGCAGGCCGTGGGTATCAAAGCCGGGTACATAGGGAGCCTGATAGCCCTCCATGTTCTTCTCGCGGATGATGATATCCTTGATGATCTTGTTCAGGGCGGTGCCCATGTGGATGTTGCCGTTTGCATACGGAGGGCCGTCATGCAGGATGAACTGCGGCTTGCCCTCGTTGTGCTTCATAAGCTGGTTGTACAGGTCGTTGTCGTCCCAGTCCTTGAGCATGACCGGCTCCTTCTTGGGCAGACCGGCACGCATCTCAAACAGGGTCTTGGGCAGATTCAGGGTACTGTCGTACTGAGATTTGTTTTTAGCCAATGGTTACACTCTCCTCTATATTTGCTTATAGACGCCCGGTCACTCGCTGAACTTGACACCCTGGAAGGCATCGTAGTCCGGCTCGTCCGGCTTTGCGTCTGCAGGAGGATCCAGCTTGAGCTGGCTTTCATCCTTTTCCCAGAAATCCTCGCTGCTCTCAGCCGCCTTGTCCTCTTCGGCATCGGCGGCAGAATCGGTTTTCTTATCTTCGGCATCCGGCTCCTGTGCAGGGGCCTCGGCCTTAGGCTGTTGGTCGGCAGTATCCTGTGCAGGCTCTTCTGCATCGGGCTTGTCTGCGGCCTTTTTGTCGTCAGCGCCATCCTTGCCGTCCTCGTCCTTCTGGAACTCCGGCAGACGGCTCAGCGACTCCACATGGCTGCGGTACAGGTTGAGCACATCGGACTTGAAGCGGGTCACTTCCAGACGGACGCGGTCGTACTCGCGCTCCTCGGCCAGACGCTTGTCGTTGGCCTCGCTCTCGATCTCGTCGGCGCGGTCGCTTGCCTTCTGCAGCAGCTCGTTGGCGTCGCGGATGATGTCGTCCCCGCGCAGGTTGGCACGGTGGATGATCTCTTCCGCCTTCTGGTTGGCTTCCCGGATGACGTTTTCGCCCATGCGCTGAGCATTGATCAGCGCGCTCTTGAGCATCTCGCCGTCGGCCTCAAAGCTCTGCAGCTCGCGGTGCAGGCGCTGGTTCTCCGCCGTCAGATCTGCGATCTGCTTGCGGAGCTGCTCGGCCTGTGCATCGTCCTGCTGCAGCTGCTCCTCGACCTTGTCCAGAAAACGATCCACGTCCTCCGTCCGGTAGCCGCGGAGGTTTTTTTCAAATTGCACGGAACGGACATCCTGCGGGGTCAGCATAATTCTTTCCTCCCATTGCTTTCAATATTGAAAAAACTCAATGATCAATCGTTCCTTCTTGCTCTTTCCGGGCAGCGCCGTAAGGGCAAAGCGGCCCTTGCCGCGCACCGTGAACACATCCGCCTCATACACCGGGGCCGACGGTTTCTCCACCGGCAGGTGGTTGATCTCCACCCGGCCTGCCGTAACGAGCTCACTGGCCTGCCCACGGCTGCAATGCAGCATGGCAGCCAGCACAGCGTCCAGCCGCAGGGACGAGACCGTGGCAGTGCATTTGCGGCGTTCCGCCTCCCGGAATTCCGGCACCTCGTCCGGTGCCAGGAGCCGGGTGGCAAGCTCGGTGCGGCCTGCCTGCAGCAGTTCCTGACAGATCAGCCGGGCAGCCGGTTCCAGCGCGAACACATAGGCCGTGCCGGGCGTATCCGGCGGCAGGACGATATCGCCCAGTGCCTCGCGCCGGATCTCCAGCCCCATCAGGCTGCCCAGATAGTCCTTGTGGGCAGGCAGCGCTGCCCCGGCCTGTGCGCGGCACTGCAGCTGCACACAGCAGATGGGGTTTTCCGGGTAGCTGAACTCCGGCTCCAGGCAGAGGACCCGGCGTTCCGCCTGAGGCCAGCCGCCGTCAAAACGGAAACCGTCCTCCACCCCGGCGCGGCCCAGCGCGGCGCGGGCAAGATCCTGCTCGCGGTCGCTCAGAAAACCGGAATACCGGGCGATGCCGCGGGCCTGAGCGGTACGAGCAAGATCCTCGATGTGCCGCATCAGAAAGCGCTCTTCATCGGTGCGGGCCGGGACAAAGCCCCGGACAGCAGGAACGGCAGGATCAATAGAACGCGCCATTGTTCTCCAGCTCGTCCAGCAGATCACCCATGATGTCTACATTGTACGGGGTGATGATGAAGGTGCTGTTGGCCACACGCTTGATCTGGCCGTTGTTGGCATAGGCCACACCGGACAGGAAGTCCACCAGGCGGCGGGACACTTCCTTGTTGGTGGACTCCAGGTTCAGCACCACGGTGCGCTTGTTGTTCAGGTGGTCGGCAATGGTGCTGGCATCCTCAAAGCGCTCCGGCTTGACCAGGACCACCTTGAGCTGGGTGGTGGCATGGATGTTGACCACCTTGTTCTTCTTGGGGCCCTCAACAGGCTCCTCTTCCTCGTCGTCCGCACCCAGACCGACACCGTTATTGTTGTTCACCATCTGGGGACCATCGTCGATGTACTGATCCTCGTACTCATCCTCCGAGCCGAACAGGCCCTTTTTGAGGCTATCTACCAAAGACATACAATCTGCTCCTTTCATTCGGGCAGCGCCCGGCTGCCTGGCATACTTTGCAAAAGAATGCAAATAGCTTTTACTATTATCGGATTTTTTGACACGGATGTCAATAACTACAAAAGTTTTCCGTCGTACAAATTTTGTCCGGAAACGATTATTTCGTCATAAAGCCGCACCTGGCTCACCGATCCGTCGGTCCCCTTGGGCAAAACGAGGATATAATCGCCGTCGGTCACCAGCGGATGGTCGGCGTCCACGGGGTCGATCTTGCAGAAACGAGCGATGTTGCCGTACTTGACATACACGCCGGGGATGTAGTTCTCGCCCTGGGTCTCCGCCTCGGTGCCGTCCTCTTTCAGGTAGTGCACCGCCGACGCCGGGACGCGCAGGCCGGTGCTCTCCCCTACCGAGATGCGGGCCGCAGCATGGTTCAGGCTGAGCACATCGCCGTTGATGACGTTGCAGGTGAGCACGAAGCGGGCTGCGTCCTGCTCTTCATCAATGGTCACCTCCGACACGGTGGCCTTGAAGGACTTGTCCGTCTGGCCGGGAAAATAGATCTGCACACTGGAACGCAGGGGCTTGCCGTCCTGGCCCAGGAGCTTTTCGCCCTGCTTGGCCGAGCACACGCCCACATAGCGCCAGGTGAAGCCGGAAACGATCTTGCCGGCACCGTCCAGCGGCAGCTCCGGGTCAGTATCCAGCCAGGCCTTGAGCTGCGCCGGATCCTGTGCCAGGATATCATCTGCACCGGCATTCAGCCGCCCGCTGCTGGAGGCCCGGACGAAGTAGCCGGTCTGCGGGGCAGTGATCTGGGTGGGGTTGCCCAGCTGGGCCTGCACGCTCTGGGCCTGCTGGGTCAGTGCCGAGATCTGGTCGGTGAAGTTAGCGGAATCGCCGGTGGCGATCCAGAGCTTGTTCTGCGCCAGCAGGTAAGTGTTGGCGCCACTGTCCACCTCGCCGTAGTCACCGGCATCCAGCACATCCATCATATCGTATAAAGCGGCCGAGCGCTCCCGCAGCAGGGTATCCAGCTGCAGGGAGGTGGTGTTCTGGGAGCGCTGCAGCAGGTCGATCTGCTCGGTGAGCTGGGTGAGCTGCTGGCGCAGCACCGCCTGCGAAGCGTCGCTGTAGATCTCCGCCACAGCCGTTCCTGCCGAAACGCGTTCGCCGTCCGCTGCCAGATAGCCCAGGGTGCCGCTACCGGAGACATACACCTCATCAAACAGCAATACGCCGTCGGCGTCCACATTGTCCGACACGGTGGCCGGCATAGCGGTCTCATATTCGTTCTGCGGGAAGAGGATGTGCATGGCCTGATAGCCCACATAACACGCGGCCACCAGCAAAAACGCCGCCAGCACACCGGCCATCACCGCCAGCGGATGCGGTTCCTTGCGCTCCCTCCGGCTCTTTTCTGCCATATCGGCCATTATCCATCATCCTTTCGATAAAAATTCCTGTACGGTGCTGCAGGCGCACTGCTGCACATCCGGCGCACCGGCATCCAGCCAGACCACGCCGTCCATGTGGCGGAACCAGGTCAGCTGCCGCTTGGCGTAGTTGCGGGAGGCCTGCCTGAGCTTGTCGGCACAGGCTTCCAGCGAAGCGGTCTGCTCAAAATACGGGAAGAATTCCTTATAACCAATGGCCTGTGCTGCGGTGCGGAAGCGGCCGCGGTTGTTCCAGACCAGTTCCGCCTCTGCCAGCAGGCCTGCGTTCAGCATTTTGTCCACCCGCAGGTCGATGCGGCGGTACAGCGCCGCCCGGTCCGGGAAATCCAGCCCCAGGATCAGGCTGCGGTAGGGGCGCTCCGGCGGCAGGGACTCTGCTTTCTGTTCACTCAGGCGCTTGCCGGTGGCGCGGTAGTGTTCCAGCGCCCGCAGCACCCGCACCTGATTGTTGGGGTGGATGACGGCCGCCGCTTCCGGGTCCACCTGCTGCAGTTCGGCGTAGAGCGCCGCGCCGCCTTTTTCGGCAAGTTCCGCCGCCAGCTGCTCCCGCAGGCCTGCCGGGGCTTTTTCTTCGGTGAAGCGCACGCCATACAGAAAGCTCTGTACATATAGACCGGTGCCGCCCACGAGGATGGGCAGATGCCCCCGGGCGGAGATCTCCTGCTCCAGACGGCCTGCCATGGCGGTGAAATCTGCTACGCTGAACGGTGCGTCCGGCTCCAGAATGTCCACTCCGTGGTGGGGGATGCCGTGGGTCTCTCCCGGGGTGACCTTGGCCGTGCCCACATCCAGACCTTTATAGATCTGCATGGAGTCGGCACTGATCACTTCGCCCCGGAACTGTTCGGCCAGAGCCACGCCCAAGGCCGTTTTGCCGGTGGCAGTGGGACCCACCACCGCCACAACGGGATGTTTAAACGATGCGTCCAAACTGTTTTTCCAGCTCCTTTCGGGTCAACTTGAGCACGCAGGGGCGGCCATGGGGGCAGAAGGGCGGCACCTCGCCGGAGAGGATCTTTTCCGCCAGCGCCAGCAGCTCCTGCGGGGAGGACTTGTCCCCCGCCTTGATGGCCGCGCGGCAGGAGATGGAGTGCAGCACCCATTCGGTGTGCTCGTTCAGCGCGTCGTGGCCGCCCTTGAGCAGCTTGTTGGCGATCTCCACCAGCAGGCTCTCGGCGTTCTGGGGTTCCACGTCGGCCGGGACCGCCCGCAGCACCACCGTGTTGCCGCCGAAGTCCGCGATCTCAAGGCCCGCGTTCTCCAGCAGGGGGACATTATCCAGCAGGGCCTGCTTTTCCTCTGCCGACAGGTCGATGGCGGCAGGCTCCAGCAGCATCTGGCTGGGCACGTTGCCGTAGTTGGCGGCCAGCTTTTCATAGAGCTGGCGTTCATGGGCGGCGTGCTTGTCGATGAGGCACAGCTCGTCGCCGCGCTCGGCCAGGATATAGGTGCGGAACACCTCGCCCACATAGCGCAGCGGCTCCGGGCCGTCGGTGGGGGCAAAGTTCATCTGCTCCGGCTCCACCGGCTCTTCGGCGGCAGCTTCCGGCTCCGGTGCGGCAGACTGTTCCAGGGCAGCAGGCTGCTCTGACAGAGTAGCCTGCTGCGGATCCCAGGCTGCCATGTGGTTCTGCGCTTCCTGCACTTTTGTTTCACCAAAGTCCGGTTCCACATCCAGCTGTGTTTCGCTGGCAGCAGCGCGGAAAAGCTCGGCAGGTTTTGCCTGCGGGGCAGCCGGGCTGTGCAGGGTGACGAAGGGATCAAGGATGTCAGCATCTGCACCGGTCGCTTTCCAGCGGGGCTGTGCGGCAGGAGCCGGTTTTTCCGGTGCGGCAGCAGCTGGCTTCTCTGCTGCCGGTGCTGCAGGCTTTGCGGGGGCCTGCCAGCGCTGCTGCGGGAGCGTGCCGGGGTCTGCCTGGCCCGGAATGATGGCAGAAAGGCCTGTAAAGTCGTCTTTCTTTACAGCATTTTCTGTCGATTTTTCGTCTGATGTTTCCGTCTGGGATTTTTCGTTGTTTTTTGTTGCTTCAAAGGTGAAGTGTCGTTCCCCGGTGCCGGGCTGGGCCAATGCCAGCTTGACGGCGTGGTAGACCACATCAAAGATGTCGTTTTCCCGGGCAAAGCGCACCTCGATCTTGGCCGGGTGCACATTCACATCTACCAGGTCTGCCGGCATATCCAGCAGCAGGATGCCGCCAGGGAACTTGCCCTGCATCATGGTGCCCTTGAACGCCATCTCCATGCCGGCCATGATGGTACGGTTGCGGACATAGCGTCCATTGATGTAAAAATGCTGCATGCTGCGGCTGGCGCGGCAGCTCTTGGGCGGGGTGATGAGACCCCTGATGTGGTAGACGCCCTCCTGGTTGTCCACCTCCACAAGGTCCCGGCTGAACTCCCGGCCCAACACAGAGTAGGCCGCGCCCCGCAGCTGACCGTCACCGGGGGTGACGTACTGCAGTTTGCCTTCCCGGATGAATTTGATGCTCACCTCTGGGTGGCTGAGGGCCACATGGGTGACCGTGTCGGCCACGAAGGTGCCCTCGCTGGAGTCCTTTTTGAGGAACTTCATGCGGGCGGGGGTATTGTAGAACAGATCCTGCACCCGGATGGTGGTGCCCACGGCACGGGCACCCGGCTCACGGGAGAGCTCTTCCCCGCCCTCGATGCAGTACACTGTGGCAAATTCGTCCTGCTCAGTGCGGGTGGTCAGCTCCACCCGGGCCACACTGGCAATGGAGGCCAATGCCTCGCCGCGGAAGCCCAGTGTATGGATGCTGACAAGGTCGTCCGGCGTCTGGATCTTGCTGGTGGCGTGTCGGATGAAAGCAGTGGAGATGTATTCGGCTTCAATGCCGGTGCCGTTGTCGCTGATCTCGATCAGCTTCACGCCGCCGGACTCAATGCTCACGGTGATCTGGCTGGCACCCGCGTCGATGGAGTTTTCCAGCAGCTCCTTGACAACGGACGCCGGACGTTCAACTACCTCACCGGCTGCGATCAGCTCGGCGGTGTGCTTGTCCAGAACATGGATCACGGCCATGGTCGTTCCCTCCCTTGTGCGTTTTTATGGAGAACGGGTCAGCCGTTCAGGCTGCCCTTCAGGGTCTTTTTGAGTTCATAGAGGAAATTCAGGGCTTCGATGGGGGTCAGGGTCTCCACATCCACGGCTTCCAGCTTTTCCATCATCTCGCTGGGCACCGCCGGGGAGTTGTACTCCTGCAGGGCATCAAAGTCCATCTGTTCCACCTTATTTTTTGGAGCTGTGGCTTCCAGCGCCCGCAGCACCTCGTGGGCGCGGCGGGTCACGCTGCCGGGCAGACCGGCCAGCTTGGCCACCTCGATGCCGTAGCTGTCATCGGCCGGGCCGCGCACGATGCGCCGCAGGAAGGTGATATCCTCGCCGCGCTTCTTGACCGCGATGTTGTAGTTCTTTACACCCTCCACGGTGCCTTCCAGCTCGGTCAGCTCGTGGTAGTGGGTGGCAAACAGCGTCTTGCAGCCAAGGCCCTTGGCGGGGTCTGCAATGTGCTCCACCACGGCGCGGGCAATGCTCATGCCGTCAAAGGTGGAGGTCCCGCGGCCGATCTCGTCCAGCACCACAAGGCTCTTGGAGGTGGCGTTTTTCAGGATCTCGGCTACCTCGGTCATCTCCACCATAAAGGTAGACTGCCCGGCAGAAAGGTCGTCCGATGCACCAATGCGGGTAAAGATGGCGTCCACTACGCCCACATGGCAGCTGGCGGCCGGCACAAAGGATCCGATCTGCGCCATCAGCGCGATGAGCGCATTCTGACGCATGTAGGTCGATTTGCCCGCCATGTTGGGGCCGGTGATGATCAGGCAGCGGTCCTCGCCGCAGTTGAGGGTGGTATCATTGGGCACAAACAGGCTGCCCTTGAGCACCTGTTCCACCACGGGGTGGCGGCCCTCGGTGATGGTCAGCTCGTCGCTGTCATCCACCACGGGGCGGCAGTAGTTGTTCTCTGCCGCCACCTGCGCCAGGGCGGTCAGCACATCCAGCTTTGCCACGGCGTTGGCCGTGCGCTGGATGCGGTCCAGCTGGGCGCTGATGCTCTCCAGCAGCTCGTCGAACAGGCGGCGCTCCAGCGTGATCAGCCGCTCGTGGGCCCCCAGGATCTTGCTTTCCAGCTCCTTGAGCTCCTGCGTAATGTAGCGCTCGCCGCTGGTCAGGGTCTGCTTGCGGATGTAGGTCTCCGGCACCATGCTCTTGTAGGAGTTGCTGACCTCGATGTAGTAGCCGAACACATGGTTGTAGCCGATCTTCAGCTTGGGGATGCCGGTCTCCTGCCGCAGGCGGGCTTCCAGCTGGGCCAGGACCCCCTTGGTGTTGTCGCGGATGGAGCGCAGCTCGTCCACCTCGGTGTGGTAGCCCTTGGCGATGACGCCGCCGTCCTTCAGGGTGGACGGTGCATCCGGGTCCACGGCCGCATAGATGCGGGCCTTGATGTCCTCCAGCGGGTCGATCTCCTCCGCCAGCTCTGCCAGCTCCGGGCAGCCGCAGGCCGTTGCCTGCTGCCGGAGGACCGGCAGATGCTCACAGGTCTGGGCCAGCGTATAGATCTCCTTGGGGGTGGCCGAGCCATAGACCGTGCGGGTCATCAGGCGCTCCATGTCGGCAATGTAGTGCAGCTCGTCGGTCAGGTCGCCGCGCACGACGGTCTGCCGCACAAGGCTCTCCACCGCGTTGAGGCGCTGGTTGATGAGCTTGCTGGACAACAGCGGCTGCTCGATCCAGCTGCGCATCATGCGCTTGCCCATGGCCGTGCTGGTCTTGTCCAGCACCCAGAGCAGCGTGCCCCGCTTTTCGCGGCCGCGCAGCGTCTCGGTGAGTTCCAGATTGGCCCGGGTGACCGGCGATAGACGCATGAACTGCGCCTCGTTGTAGGTCACCACGGTTTTCAGGCGCTCCACGCCCTTGATCTGGGTGTCGTGCAGATACTCCAGCAGTGCCGCCATGGCAAACCGTACCAGACCGTTTTCGGCCATGCCGGTGGTCTGGGGCCAGTCACGACCGAACTGGCTCTCCAGCGAAGCCGCCACCAGACCCGGTGCATAGCGCTCATCCTCCACCAGCTCCACCGAGCAGGTCATATTCTTTTTGATGTAGGCCGTCACTTCGCGGCAGTCCAGCAGGCCGGGGTTCATCAGCACTTCGCTGGGGTGGAAGCGGCACAGCTCGGTGATCACCGCCGGGGCGATCTTGTCCGCCGCCAGCTCGGTGATGTGGGCCGTGCCGGTGGAGACGTCCGCAAAGCAGAGACCCGCTTTTTTGCCCTTGAGATAGATGCTGGCAATGTAATTGTTGCGGTCATCCTGCAGCATGCTGCTCTCGATGACCGTGCCGGGGGTGACCACGCGGATGATATCGCGCTTGACCAGCCCTTTGGCCTTGGCAGGGTCCTCCACCTGCTCACAGATGGCCACCTTGTAGCCCTTGGCGATCAGACGCGCCACATAGCCCTCGTAGCTGTGGAAGGGCACGCCGCACATGGGGGCCCGCTCTTCCAGACCGCACTGCTTGCCGGTCAGGGTCAGATCCAGCTCTTTGGACGCTGTGAGGGCATCCTCAAAGAACATCTCGTAAAAATCGCCGATGCGGTAGAACAGGATCTCGTCCTTGTGTTGTTTTTTGATTTCCAGATATTGCTGCATCATGGGCGACAGCTCTGCCATGGTTTTCCCTCTCTCCCCGTTCGATGGTTCTGTGCATGGTTTGCGGCCGGTAACCGCCTTTTGCAAACAAAACGCGGTCTGCATTGCACAGCCGCGTTTTGTTCCGGATCGTGTTAGTGGCAGCCGCCGCAGGTGGAGCAGCTTCCGGTGCAGGAAGCGGAGGGCTCCTGCACGGTCATCGGGTCGCCGCCGTTCATGGCAGTGTTGATGATGGCATCAATGTAGTTGACCAGATTTTCGCACTCGCGCTTGGCCTCGTTGTAGGCGGTCATGCCCTCGTCGCCCATGATCTGGCCGTAGAGGTTGTTGACCTTCTCGTTCAGCTCGGTGATGCGGGCGTCGTCGCGCTCGCTCTTGCCGATCTCGTTGTTCAGGTCCATGCGGGCCAGGTTGAACTCGCCGATCAGGTTCTGCAGGTTCTCGTCGTTGTCGTTTGCCTTGCGGGCCTGGTCTAGTGCCAGGTAACGGGGGTCGGTCTGCAGGGCCACTGCAGCGCGCTTGAACAGATCAATGCAATCCATGGTAGTTGTTCTCCTTGTCGCTTTTTATTGTTTCAGGGGCACACGGCCCCGGAATCGCGTTTTCTCTCAGTCTGCCAGCTCACCCAGCAGCACGGTAGCACGGGCACCGGTCAGCCGGACCATCGCATACTGGCCCAGCAGTGCCGGGTCGGCGGTGAACTCCACCGTCAGGTTGTTGTCGAGCCTTCCGGAGAGGGTGCCCTCGCTGCGGCCGTAGCCTTCCACCAGCACCTGCACGGTCTGGCCCACCTGACCCTTGACCAGCGCCATGGCGATCTCGTCCTGCACCTTGAGCAGGCGGCTCATGCGGTCGGTCTTTTCCTTGCGGGGGGTGGGGTCCGGCAGTTCGGCAGCCTTGGTGCCGGTGCGCTTGGAGTAGATGAAGGTGAACAGCTGCATATAGCCCACCTTCTGCACCAATTCCAGCGTCTTGACAAAATCCTCTTCCGTCTCACCGGGGAAGCCGACGATGATGTCACTGGAGAAGGTGATGCCGGGCACGGTCTTGCGGGCGTACTCGATGAGCTCCAGATACTGCTCAATGGTGTAATGGCGGTTCATCTGCTGCAGCAGCCGGTCGGAGCCGCACTGCACCGGCAGATGCAGGTGCTTGCACAGCTTCGGCTGAGCGGCAATGGTGTCGATCAGCTTGTGGCTGGCGTCCTTGGGGTGGCTGGTCATGAACCGGATGTGGTAGTCACCGGGCACGGTGCACAGCAGGTTGAGCAGGTCGGAAAAGTCGATCTGCTCTTCCAGGCCCTTGCCGTAGCTGTTCACGTTCTGGCCCAGCAGGGTGATCTCCTTGTAACCGGCCTCCACCAGCCCACGGAACTCGGCCAGGATGTCGCCGGGCTTGCGGCTCTTTTCGCGGCCGCGGACGTAGGGCACGATGCAGTAGGTGCAGAAATTGTCGCAACCGTACATGATGGGCAGCCAGGCACGGAACTCGCTCTCGCGCCGGATGGGGATGTTCTCCACGATCACCGGGCGCTGGGCGGGGTCCAGCAGCACACGCTTGTGCTTCTGCAGCTTCTGGGCGATGAGCTGCGGCAGGGTGTCGATGCCGTCCACGCCGAACACGAGGTCCACATAGGGGTAGCTCTGGCGCAGCTTTTCCACCACATGCTTCTGGTTGGCCATGCATCCGCACAGGCCGATGATCAGGCCGGGCTTCTTCTCCTTGAGACCCTTGAGGGCACCCACGTTGCCGAACACCCGCTGCTCGGCGTGCTCACGCACGGCGCAGGTGTTGAAGAGGATCAGGTCGGCGTCCTCCGGCTTGTCGCACAGACCGTAGCCGATATCCACCAGCACACCCTTGATGCGCTCGCCGTCGTTGACGTTCTGCTGGCAGCCGTAGCTGTGCACAAAGGCCAGCGGCGGGGTGTCGTAAGCCTGCTTTACCAGATCAGCGGCGATGTTATTATGCTCAAAACTAATGTATTCCAATCAAACCATCCTTCTCCGCCGGGAAAACCCCGCACGGTGAACACTCTTTTTTCCGCTTTTATGAATAGCTCTCCTTAGTATACACTCTTTGGCCGCTGCGGGCAAGGGGGTCCGGGCAAAGTTTACGCCTCGGAGGCCGCTTTTTGTGCTGCACAGCAGCTTTCGCACACGCCGATGAACACCACGGCGCAGTCCTGCACCCGGCCTTTCTGGCCGCGTACCAGCTTCGTCACCTGCTTTTCGTCCACCTCGGCGTCGGTCACGCCGCCGCACACCGTGCAGTACAGGTGGCTGTGCCAGGCCAGCGTATGGTCGAACCGGTCGGCCTGGCCGGGGATGGACACCCGGCGCACACGGCCTGCCTCCACCAGACTGTTCAGGTTGCGGTACACGGTGCCAAGGCTCAGGCCCGGGCATTCCTTTGCAGCGGTGTCGTAAATTTCTTCGGCGGTGGGGTGGT
This sequence comes from uncultured Faecalibacterium sp., assembly GCA_902463905.1. GTDB lineage: Bacteria > Bacillota > Clostridia > Oscillospirales > Ruminococcaceae > Faecalibacterium. Next base: position 13,187 of record CABQHF010000031.1, read on the forward strand.
CGCAGAGGTTTTCCACCGTCTGCATGACCAGCTCACGCTGTTTGGAATAGCGCATATCGTTCTCCTTTTCTTGTTTTTGGGTTCAGACGTTTTCCTCGCCTTTGATCTTTGCCCAGTAGGCGCGGGCCGCCTGTTCGGTACGGTTGTCGCCGTAGGTGTAGTATTTCACGTCCTTGAGGGCATCCGGCAGATACTGTTGTTTGACCCAATGGTGGTCGTAGTCGTGAGCGTACTTGTAGTTCTGCCCTTTTACCAGAGCATCCTCGCCGTCAAAGTGCTTGTTCTGCAGCTGACGCGGGATGGGCCCGGTGCGCCCGGCCTGCACATCCGCGATGGCTGCATTGATGGCGTCATGGGCGCTGTTGGATTTGGGGCTGGTGGCCACCAGGATCACCGCGTCGGCCAGCGGCAGGCGTGCTTCCGGCAAACCCACCATGTTGGCCGCATCCACCGCCGCCTTGACGATGGGGATGATCTGTGGGTAGGCAAGGCCCACGTCCTCGCAGGCGCACACCATCAGACGGCGGCAGGCCG
>CABQHF010000032.1 GCA_902463905.1 uncultured Faecalibacterium sp.
TGGCACCGTAAAGCAGGGCGATGCGCTGCTGGAACTGAAGCACTAAGCGTTTCTCTTCAACTGTAAGGCAGGGTTGTTATAAAGGAAACGGGGCTGTTGCACATGCGACAGCCCCGTTTCCTTTTTCAATATGTGAATGTTCCGCACGATAGCGTCACAGCTGCTGCAGCAACGCTTGGCGATCTGCTTCTGAAATGCCCATTACGTTCATTGCCTGCTCTGGGCTAAGGTTCATGTTTTTCATCAGGTTCTTGACAGAAACCAAAAGTGTTTTGATGTTCTGTTCCGCTGCGGTTTCATCCCGCATCTGTTCCATGGTGGAGTGCGGCCTGGAAAAGACCGCCGTGCAGGCCATCTTGGGTCACAAAAATTTCTCCACCACGCCCAACAAGTACGTCTCCCACAATGACCCGGCTTATCTGTTGCAGGAAATGCAGAAGATGAAGTATTGATTTGTTAGATTGTTCGTTAGATTATTACACAGTTTCAGGCGTTTTTACACATCTCAAGCAAAAGAAAAACGCATAGACGATTTGTTTTTTATCGTCCATGCGTTTATTTATGGAGCTGGTGACAGGAGTTGAACATGTTCGCGGACGATTTCGGGCAAAAATCCGGGATTTTTTGCGCAGAAATCAAACGAAAAAGCGTTGAATAAATTTTTGTCCGGGAACGCGGTTCCTGCCCACCGCCCCAGAAGTGTGTTAAAAAGTGTGTTATTTTTTCAGCCGCTGCCAAGCAGCTTGATGAACCTTGCATCCACATCACGGGCCGTGTTCTCAGCGTCGCCCGTCAGTTCGTGGGAGTACCAGCCGAACGTGTCCATGCTCTGGCTGTGGCCCACAAGGCCCTTTATTTCGCCCTCTGGCAGGCTCTTCACGATGGACACGAACGTGTGCCGCAGCGAGTACAGCGACACCGGCGGCAGGTCATTGGCCCGCAGATAGACCTGCCAGCGCTTATAAAAATAGCCCTCCGACTTGATTTCAAACACGCTTTCCCCCGCCCCTGTAACGGCCCGCTGCTGTTCCAGCACGGAACGGGAGAAGCCAGACAGGGCAAAGGCCCGCACCGCATTTTCGTTTTTGCCGTGGGTCTCTTCCCCCAGCACGTTCACGGCGCGCCTGATCGTGACGGTATCGCCCCGCACATCATCCCAGCACAGCCCAAGCAGCTCACCGGGCCGCATGCCCGTGAGGATGGCAAACCGGTATGCACAGATAAAGTCATCGTGCACGCGCTTGCCCCGATACAGGGTTGTGTCCACGCTGAACAACACTTGCAGGGCATCCGGCTGCATGATCGCCTTGCCCTTGAGACGGGCCCCGGCGGGGACGTGCAGCCCTTCCGGGTTGAACGTGGTCAACTTCCGCGCCCGGCAATACCGGCAGAATGCCCGCATATCAGCGCACAAGGATTGCAGGCTCTTCTTGCTCAGGCCGTCCGAATAGGCATCGTCCACCACGTTTTGCAAGTCCTGCTCTGTCAGGCTGGTAATGCGCTTCTTCCCAATCGCGGGCAGAATGCGCGTGCGCCAGCGGCTTTCAACGTTGCGACAGTTGCCGGTGCCGTTCGTCTTTTCCAGTGTGGCGTACCAGTCTTTATACAGCTCATCGACCCGGCGGGCCTTGACGCCTATCCCATCATCCAGCCAGGAATCTGCCTTTGCGTTCGCTTCCCGCTGCCCTGTGCGGCCCGGCTTTGAGCTGTAGAACTGTTTCCGGATCCCGTCTTTCTGCACGGCTATGCGCCAGCGCTGGTATTTTTCTTCCCACTGGGCTGTATTCGTTCGCTTACTCATCTTTCATGTAGGCCGTCACACTGTCGAACAGGGGCAGATACTGCCCCTCTATCCGCTCAAAAATTGCCGCCGCCGTGGCTTCATCGTAGACGTGGGACGTCAGATTGCGGTCGTTCAGCAGGGACACCCACGCCTTTTGATCGTCTATCATGCCAAAGGCAAACGCCTGCTTGATTACTTCCTTCGGGCTGTTGATGTTGGTATACCCTTGGTCAAGCAGGTATTCCCGCATGGTTTTCCATGCCAGTTCCGTGCAGAACTCGAAACGCTGGATGGTCCCATCCCGTACCGAATCCAGAGGGAACTTCTTGTAATCGTCCAGCGCTTCCCGCAGCCGGGCCACAGCAGCGGTAAAGCGGTCGTATTTTTCGTGCAGCTTGTCCATGAGCTCTACCCCATCCCTTTCGATGTTCGCAAGAAATACCGGCTCCATGCCGTCCTGAATATGCACAATGTCAAACTTGAGCAGCGTTGGCAGCTCTTCGCAGTGCATCCAGAATTCTGCCCGGTTATCTTCGGGCATTCCGTACACGGCCAGATCTATGTCACTGTTTGGCCGGTTGTCTCCTCTGGCACGGGAACCAAACAGCACAAGCCGCTTTGCACCATACCGGCGAGCCAGTGCGGCCAGCTGGCTATAAAGTTCTTCCATGGGTTCACCTCACACGCTCACAGCTGCCCGCTGTGGGCGTTTTATTTTTGTTCGGGTTCTTTATCGTCCAGCCCGGCGGGCGCGTCCTGTGGGGCGCTCTGGGCGCGCTGGTATTTCGGTATCTGGGCGAGTTCTTCCACGCGGTCAACGGCCGCGGTCTGGCCGTCATCGTTCAGGGAACGGAAGTGCTGCAACAACTGGGCTTCCTTGCTTACAGGTTTATTTTTTGCGGAGGCCTGATAGGCCGCAGCAAGTGCCGCTTTTGAGATTTGCTCAATCTGGGCTCTAAGTTCCGGCGTCATCACAGCGTTTACGGCAGACGCTTTAATTTTTTCCGATGCGGCAGAGAGTGCGGAATTCTGCTCAAACATGGAGTTGACAAATTCATTGACAGCATTCATCGACTTGCTGTCAATGGTAAAGGTTAAACTATCGTCCAGATCAGCCACATCACAGCCCAGCGCGTCGGCAATTTTGCGCAGCGTCCCTATTTTAGGGTTCAGCCTTCCGGATTCATATTTCCTTAGTGTTGACGGGTCTATCCCTATTTTTTCAGCGAGCTGCTTTTGTGTCATATGGTTTTCAACTCTGCAATAATAAATCCTTTCGCCTATTGTCATCTGAATGCACCGCCCTTCCTTCTTTGGTCAGTATACCACACCTGACGGGAAAATGGAATAAAAATCCCTATACAACCATTGACAGGGACTTTGATACCTGCTATACTACTATGCAGAGGGACAAAAGTCCCTGAAAGGAGGTGCACACAAATGGCAAAATCCATCATTGTTGACCGCGTGAAGTTCATTGCGGAGATGGCACGCCAGAATCTGACCGTCGAAGAACTTTCCCAGAAAGCCGGTGTGGGCCGTCAAGCTATCTGGAAAATGCGCCAGAGCAAACCCGTGTGGCGTACCACTGCCGGGCATGTTGCGAATGCCCTTGGCGTGTCCGTGGACGATTTGAAGGAGGACTAACCATGTACAGACCATTCAAGAACCTGCGCATGCGGATGGTTCAACTTGACTACAACCAAGAAGAACTGTCCAAGGCGGCAGGCATCCCCAAGGCCACATTGAGCCAGCGCATAAACGGCAACCGCCCGTTTGATGCCTACCAGATCAGCGCCCTGTGCAAGGTGCTGGAGATCAAGCCGGAGGAAATCGGACGGTATTTCTTCGAGCCGACGGCCCAGAAGAAGGCAGGGTGAGACATTGACCACGGAAGAAAAAGAAATCAGCCCCGGCAGTTATGTGGATTTTCTCCACTATCTGGACACCGTGACCACCGAAGAAGCGCTGTTTTCCCGTCTGACATACTGGTTTGCATTCCAGACTTCCCCGGATGACGTGCACAGCCGCATTGACCTTGTAGAGCAGCGGGCGCGGGAGCTGAGACTGTGGAACGGCCTTGACCTGAAGGTGGAACGCTGGATGCAGGCTTGCAAGGAAGAGTTCAACACCATGGACCGGGAAGCGTTCACCGCGTTTATCACGCAGGATTACACCGCCTATCGGGACGGCGCAGCAGACCAGAAGGGCAAGCCGCCCGCCCCGGAGTGTATGAAGGACGTCAAAAGCGAGAATGTGCAATGGTTGGTGCCGGAGCTGCTGCCACTTGGTGAGCTTTCGTTGCTGGGTGCCGATGGCGGCACCGGCAAAGGCATCTGGCAGGCGCAGCTGATCGCCTATGTGACCGCCGGGAAAACGTCGGGATTCTTCCCGGTGCCCCCGCCCCAGACCGGCAAAGTGTTGATTCTGGCCGGTGAGGATGACCCCGGCAAAGTCCTGCGCGGGCGTCTGCTGGCTGCCGGTGCTGACATGGAAAAAGTAATGGTTGTCACCTCTGACGATTATTACATCCAGACCGGCAAGCAACTGTGCATCAAAGACAAGGCACTGGCCGACTTCGTGGACACCAGCGAGCCTATTCTGATGATTCTTGACCCGCTGCAGAGCTTCCTGCCCGCTGATGTGGAAATGGCCAGCCGCAACCAGATGAGAAACACCACCCTGCCCCTGAAGGGCATCAGCCGCACGCACAACCTTGCTACCCTGATCGCAATGCACACCAACAAGAAACAGGGTGTTGCAGGCCGTGCCCGTCTGGCTGACAGTTCCGACATCTGGGACATTGCCCGCAGCGTGATCATGATGGGCCGCAGCCGCAACGATGGCAAAATCTACGTTAGCCACGAAAAGAGCAGTTACAGCCGCCAGCAGCAAACCGTGTTGATGCACATTGAGGATGTGACCATCGACGGCATCAAGACCGCCCGCGCCGTGTTCGACGGCTACACCGACAAGAAAGACATTGACTTTATCGAAGAACGCCGGTTCCGGCAGGCCCAAACCAAGGATGACGCGCGGGACGCTATCCTGAACGTGCTTGCAGAGAGCAACACCGCCAGCATGGCAAGCCCACAGCTTAAAAGCGCGGTCATGCAGGAAATTGGGTGCAGTGAGCCGACCTATAAACGGGCCTATTCCGAGCTTGTGAAGTCCGGCGAGATTGCAAAATATCAGTTGAATCAGAAGGACGGCGTGCGCGGCTGGTTTACACGATTAGCCTACCGTAGTGAATCAGAAGATACAGAGACAGATATTTAATTTATTATCGTTTAAAATCGTCAGTGTATCAGTTTGATACTCTGACAGTCTTGATACACTGACCCTCTCTGTATCAAGCAAAGTCACTGTATCACGTTGATATAGTCGGTTTTTAAGCGCTATTCCGTTGGAAATCTGTCACTGTATCAGATAGTTTCACCACAGTAGAGATGGAAGGAGAACGACCCATGCGCCACAAACAGAGAATTTGCCCGCTGCCTGTATTACGCATGTGTTGCCGAATGTGGCGGCCGTCGAAATTTTCAAATGCCGGAATCTACAGCGGCCCGGTATGGAATCAAGCACAATTCCCTGATACGATACCGCAAAGAGCTTCAGGACGCCGGGTTCATCAACCGTGAACAGAGCGGAAAAAACACGCGAACCCCGAACGAGTATTCATTCTCGTTTGACTGGTATATGCCGCCCTAAATTTTGGGAGGGGGATGGTATATATATAATATCTGGTTCAAAATGACCCCGGTTCAGAATGGACCCCCGTCAAATTGTCACCCCTGACAAAATGTCACCGGTGACAACTTGTCAGACCAAGCAACAAGAAAGCCGCTTCCCTGCGGCAACAGGGAGGCGGCACGATGGGCGGTATAGTTGACAATGACCAATACCGCTCCCAGTTTAACAAAACAGGAGGATTTTTGCAATGACTATGTTTCACTTTACCTGTGTGGCACCCTTCCTTGCGTGGTGCCTGATCGGCGCTGTGGCCTGCTGGTTCAGCGGGAACCGCTAAGGAGGTGGGCAAGATGGAACAGACCGTGAACGCCCCGCGCCGTGCTGACCTGAAGATTGATTTCGCGGTGATCATGCCGGATGACAGCATGAAGAACAAAGGAATCTGGCCCGGTGATGTGGTCTATTTGGAAGCCTGCGACCATGTGGACAACGGCCAGACCGCTGCCGTGCAGGTGGGCAAGGATGTATTTGTGCGGGTCATCTGGCAGGAAGAAACGCGGTTTTCCCTTGTTCCGGCGAACCCTGCATACATAAGCACCGTGCTTCAGGGCGCGGAGATGGACCGCGCAGAGATTCTCGGCAAGGTTGTGGCATTTGCCCATATCTATCCCGACAAGCACCCCGGCGGGGTCAAAACCACCCCCGCCCCGAATGATAGGGAGGTATCTGAATGAAGATCACCATATCTTATACCTTGGGGGAGACAAAACAGGCCCAGAGGGTACAGGCCGTACTGGTGCAGCTCTTCGGGCAGTGCCGCATGCACAGCAGCCAGACCGGCGACCGCTGCATTGTGTATTTGACGTTTCGTTTCTGACATGGTATACTGAGCCTGTAAGGCATAGAGTACCGCACAGGCGAACGTCTGTCAAGCTAATAAGCACAGGGAAAACGCTTCTATTGAGCGGTTCTCTGTGCTTTTTTATTTTGCCTGCTTTTCTGTGCTGGCGCTTTGGGTGCTCTCTGAATGCTACTTTGCTCTGTGGTTTCGTCCTCCTTCCATGGTCCGCCCGGAAAGCCGCAAAAACAGTGAAAAAAGGCAAAATGAGCGGTGTGTTTGTGGCTGTTTCTATGCCTTACTTTTCAGCCGCAGGCGTGCCGCCTTTGAATTGCTTTTTCTCGATAAATCGTTATTTACGCAAGGTCTGGCACGGGGTGGGGAGGGTCCCCCTCCCCCGCCCACGGCGACCCCCACACTGTCCAGCGCCGATTTACACACGGGTAAATTTTCGCAGAGGGTGCAAAACGGGTGTATGGCGGCCCGTTTGAACCCCTCCGGAGCATTTACACACGCGTTTTGTCAGGGGCTAAAAAATACACGCACACGGCCGCGGAAAGGCCGGGAAAGGAACCACAATGGAAACTGTGAAACAGGAAGCAACCCCCACCACCGCAGGAGAGCAGCAGCCGGAACGCACCTTTACACAAGCTGAGGTCAATGCCATAGTGGCCGACCGCTTGAGCCGGGAGCGCTCCAAGTATGCCGATTACGACGAACTGAAAGCCCGCGCCAGCGAGCTGCAGCAGGCCAACGCCCGCGCTGACGCCCTACAGGGCCAGCTGGACAGCCTGACCAAGGCCAACGCCCTGCAGGCGATGCGCGGCAGGGTGTCCACCCAGACCGGCGTCCCTGCCGAGCTGCTGACCGGCGAGACCGAAGAAGAGTGCACCGAGCAGGCAAGCAAAATCAAGCAGTATGCTGCGCCTAGCTATCCAATCATCCGCGACGGCGGCGAGCCGTACCACACGCCCAGCGTGCCGAATGTTGTAGCAAAGGCTTTCAGCCCGAACCAGAAGCACAAGCCGAAAGAATTTAAACCCTACTGACAACGAAACGAGGTTTTGAAATATGTCCGTTGAACTTACAACCAGATACGCCCCGCAGACCGACGAGCTTTTCAAAGCGGAAAGCAAGATCAGTCTGTTGACTAACACCGATTTCGATTGGACCGGTGCCCATGCCATCAAGCTGTACAAGATCAGCACCGCGCCCATGAATGACTATTCCCGCAACCGCAGCACCGAACCGGCAGACAGTGAAGGTCTGTCCCGGTATGGCAAGCTGCTGGACCTGTCCGCGACCACGGAAGAGATGCTTCTGAAGCATGACCGTTCGTTCATCTTCAACGTTGACCGTCTGGACGAGGACGAGACCGCCGGACAGCTGGAAGCCGGCACCGCTCTGGCCCGCGAACTGCGCGAGGTTGTCGTGCCGGAGGTTGACACCAACGTCTATTCCGTCATGACCGCCGGTGCAGGCCACAAGCCCGCAGCCGCAGCGCTGACCAAGTCCAACATCTATGCCGCCGTGCTGGCCGCGTCTCAGGCGCTGGACGACGCAGAGGTGCCGGAGACCGAACGCGTGTTGGTTGTCACTCCGGCATCTTATGCCCTGCTGAAACAGGCCGTCGATTTCGATCATACCGAGATCGACGCAGAGATGCGTGCCCGCGGCGTCGTGGCCATGATCGACGGTGCAGCCGTCGTGAAGGTGCCCGCCATCCGGCTGCCGTCCAAATTCGGCTTTATGCTGGCACACCCGTCTGCGACCGTGGCCCCGGTCAAGCTGGAGGATTTCGGCATCCACAACGACACCCCGCTTTCCAGCGGCACGATCGTCACCGGCCGCGTCTGCTATGACGCCTTTGTGCTGGACAACAAGAAGTCCGGCATTTACTATCAGGCAAAGGCCTGATTGTGCATCTTGCCCCGCAGCGCGGCCCGATCGGGTGCCGATCGGCGAACGTGACCCGGCAGAATGCACAAAAACAGCTTAATAAACAGAATGCCCGCAGCCTTGCACTGTGGGCATTTTTTGACGGAGGGCACCAGCATGAAGGAACTTAACCCAGAGACCGCACGCAAAAAGGCATGGTTGAATCGGTATCAGGACAGTTTGCGCAGACAGGCGCGGCTTGCTTTCCTGATCGAGGACGCCCGCAGTTATGCCACGTCGCTGCAATCCCCCGGCGGGGTGCGCACAGCGCCCACCGGCGTACACTCTGACCGTGTGGCCAATGCTGTGCAGCGCATTGACACGCTGCAACGGGAGTATGCCGCAGAGGTTGAACACGGCATCCAGATCAGATCCGAGATCAAGACCGCAATAGAAGCGCTGCCGGATATCATGCAAACGCTGGTGCTGTATCACAGGTATCTGCAAGGCCTGAAATTTGATGCCGTGTGCAGGGAGGTTGACCGCTCCTATTGCACCGTCAGAACGCTGCATATTGCCGCTCTGGCCGCGCTGGTGGTGCCGGAGGATGTGTTATAGCACGCAAAGTGTGTTAAATAGTGTGTTACGAAAAGGAAAAGCCGCCTAGATTTTAACGAATCTAATCGGTTTTTCTTGGAGCTGGTGACAGGAGTTGAACCTGCAACCCACTGATTACAAATCAGTTGCGCTGCCATTGCGCCACACCAGCAGATATTCTGTTCGGGAAATAACTTTCCTGACATAGGATACCAGAAATCGGGCAGATTGTCAATATCCACTCCCCTGCCCTGCGTCAGAAGCAGGCAGGCGTCCACAGACCGTGCGGAGCCAGCGCAGCGCTTCCGGTGCGCTGCTTTTGGGGAGTGTCAACACGACAAAATCCCTTGCAAGGCACGGGTTGCAGCGCTATAATTCAACCGGGATATTTTACAATAAAAGCTCCTGTCTGCGGCCGGTGTGGAATGTGCTGCAGAAAGGCTTATTGGATGGATAAAAACAGGGATCAATGTGAGGAGAGTTTATCATGCGTCAGGTCAAGGGGAAATTGCGCCGCTATGCCTGCCTTTTGCTGTGCCTTGTGTGCCTTCTGGTGTTGCTGCCGCTCCCCGCGCAGGCTGCGGAGCCTGCCTCAAAGGTCGTGCGGGTGGGCTGGTATGAGGATGCCTACAACATCACGGGGCAAAATGGCGAACGCAGCGGTTACGGCTATGAATACGAGCAGTCGGTGGCAGCATACACCGGCTGGACCTATGAATACGTCAAGGCCGGCTGGTCGGACCTGCTCCAGATGATGAAAAACGGCGAGATCGACCTGATGGCTGGTGTTTCCTACACCGAGGAGCGCGCCCAGAAGATGCTGTTCAGCGAGCTGCCGATGGGCCGGGAAAAGTATTATCTGTACGCTGATCTGGTGCACACGGACATCTCGGCTTCGGATCTGTCCACCCTGAACGGCAAGCGGGTCGCCCTGATGCGCACCAGTGTGCAGGCCACCCAGTTCTACCAGTGGGAGCAGGCCCACGGCCTGCAGCTGCAATATGTGGACGTCAACAGCTTTGAGCAGGGCAAGCAGCAGGCGATTGATCGCGAGATCGACTGTGTCGTTTCCACCGAGACGCCGGACTGGGTGGAGCTTGGTATGTCCGCCATTGCCACGACGGGCGGCTCCAACATCTACTTTGCCATCAGCAAGAGCCGCCCCGACCTGAAGGAAGAGCTGGACGACGCCATGCGCAAAATGGAGAATGATGACCCGTTCTACGCCGATGAGCTCTACCAACGGTATCTTTCCTCCGTCTACACCCCCGTTCTCTCCAGCGAGGAGCAGGACTGGATAGCGCAGCATGGCTCCATCCGGATCGGCTTTCTGACCCATGACTCCGGCATCAGCACCTTTGTCCCGGAGACCGGGGAGCTGGTGGGTATACTCAACGACTACGTCATGTTCGCCGCCGACAGCATGAGCAACCAGAAGCTGGAATTCAACGTAGTGGGGTTTGATTCCATTGAGGAGGAGATCCAGGCTCTGAAGGATGGCGAGATCGACCTCATCTTCCATTTTGCCCAGAACCCCTATGTGGCAGAGCAGAACGGCTTTGCCCTGTCCAGCACCGTGCTGAGCTTCAACATGGCGGCGGTCACGGCGCAGAATTATTTCAACGAAAACAGTGCGAACACCGTTGCCCTCCCGGACAGTGACCCGCTGCTGGAATGGTACATTTCCTATAACTACCCCTCCTGGAGCATCGTCAAGTACGACTCGGTAAGGGATGCCGAGGCCGCCGTGCTCAACGGAGCGGCAGACTGCCTGCTGGTAGAATCGGGCGAGATCATCCGGTACCGCGAGAACAAAAAACTCCACAGTGTGTTCCTGACCCAGGAGGGCAGCACCTCCTTCGCGGTCATGCGCGGCAATACTGTGCTGATGTCTATCCTGAACAAGACCCTGCGCACCATCCCCGCTTCCATGCTGTCGGGTGCCATGTCCATGTACGAAACTTCGCTGGATAAGGTGACCATGATGGATTTCATCCGGGACAACCTGCCGGTCGTTTCTGCAAGCGTGATCTCCCTCTTTGCGCTGGTTCTGGCCGTCATCCTCACCTTCCTGCGCAAGTCGCGGACGGCGGAGGCAAACGCCCGGCAGGCCGCCCGGCAGTTGCAGGAACTGAACCAGCACCTGCAGGAGAGCCAGCGGGAACTGCAGGCGACTCTGCAGCAGGCAGAGACCGCAAACTCCGCCAAGACCGCCTTCCTGAGTAACGTGTCCCATGACATCCGCACCCCGATGAACGCCATCGTGGGGCTGACCAGCCTGATGGAGAACGACTTGCAGAACCCGGATAAGCTGCGGGAATATCTGGACAAGCTGAAAAATGCCAGCCGCCACCTGCTGAACCTGATCAACGAGATCCTGGACATGAGCAAGATCGAGAGCGGCAAGGCCACCCTGAACCTCCAGCCTTTCCGCATGAGCGAACAGATCGCCCAGATCGACGGTGTGATCCGCCCGCAGGCCAGGGCGAGAAATCAGCAGTTCCTTGTGCAGACCCATGACATCCGGCACGAGAACGTGGAGGGCGACGCCACCCGCCTGCAGCAGGTGCTGCTCAACATCCTGTCCAACGCGGTCAAGTACACCGACACCGGCGGCCGCATCACACTGGACGTGGCAGAAGTGCCCCGCAGCGGCCACTATGCCCGCTACAAATTCACGGTCAGCGACAACGGCATCGGCATGAGCGAAGAGTTTCAGACGCACATCTACGAGGCTTTTAGCCGGGCCGAAAACTCGGTGACCAACAGGGTGCAGGGCACCGGTCTGGGCATGGCCATCACCAAGAACCTCGTGGACATGATGGGCGGTGCCATCTCGCTGGAAAGCCAGCTGGGCAAAGGCAGCCGGTTCGAGGTGCTGCTGGAGTTCAAGATCTGCGAGGAGGCTCAGCAGACCAATGCTGCGCTCTCTCCTGCCCCGGCACCGACCGGTTCCGCCCTGCGCGGGGCATGCTTCCTCTGCGCGGAGGACAATGAGATCAACGCCGAGATCCTGCAGGCCCTGCTGGAGATGCATGGGCTTCCTGCACCATCTGCCACAACGGTGCCGAGATCGTGGAGAAGTTCCGGCCCGTCACTCCCGGCCAGTACGACGCCATCCTGATGGATGTGCAGATGCCCCGCATGGACGGCTACGAGGCCACCCGCGCGATCCGCAGCAGTGACAACCCGCTGGGCAAGACCATCCCCATCATTGCCATGACGGCCAACGCCTTCGCTGAGGATGTGCAGAAGAGCTTCAACGCCGGCATGAACGCCCATCTTTCCAAGCCGATGGATCTGGATGCGCTGGAGCAGGCTTTGCAGCGCTTACGCCATGAACCGCCTGCCGGGCAGAAATAACGGTACGAAAAAAGCCCTGCCGCTCGGATCTCCAGATCCTGAGCAGCAGGGCTTTCCTGCTTTTATGATTCGATTCAGTCGGCAAGGGCCTGCTGGATCTTCGCAAAGTCGGCCAGGGTGAGGGCTTCCGGGCGGATGCGGGCGTCGAACCCGGACGCCTCGATGGCGGCAATGACCTTTTCCTTGGGCAGGTTCAGGCCGCCTGCAATGGCGTTGGCCGCAGTCTTGCGGCGCTGGCCAAAGGCCGCGCGGATCAGCGCAAAGTAACCTTCCTCGTCCTCCACCTGCACGGCGGGGGTGGGGCGGATGTCCATGCGCACCACGGCACTGGTCACCTTGGGAGCCGGGTAGAAGCTGCCCGGTGCGGCGGTGAACATCAGCTTGGAGGCCGCGTAGTAGTTCACCGCGCAGCTGATGGCGCTGGAAGCCCGTGTGCCGGGCACGGCGGCCAGCCGGTCGGCGGCTTCCTTCTGCACCATCACGGTCAGGCTCTCGATGGGCAGGCGGTCGCCCAGCAGCTTCATGACGATGGGGCTGGTGATGTAATAGGGCAGGTTGGCGCACACGGCCACCGGCATGCCCGGGAACTCCTCGGCGATGAGGGCTTTCAGATCTACTTTCAGCACGTCCTGCAGCACCAGTTTGAAGTTGTCCACCCCGGCCATGGTCTCGGCCAGCAGCGGCGGCAGACGCTCGTCCACCTCAATGGACACCACCTTGGCGGCACGCTTAGCCAGCTCTTTGGTCAGCACCCCGATGCCGGGGCCGATCTCGATGACGCCGTAGCGCTTGTCCACGCCGCTGGCATCCACGATCTTGGTGGGGATGCCCGGATTGATGATGAAATTCTGTCCGAAGCCCTTGGAGAGTGCAAAATCATATTTTTCGCACAGGGCACGGATCACGGAAATGTCGGTCAGTTCGGGCATGGAGGCCATCCTTTCTCAAAAAAGGGCCGCTGCATATTGCTCCTGATGCAGCAGCCCTTTGGGTGTTATGATGATTTATTCCGCCACGGAATCGGCAGCCGCTTCGCTCCCTGCGGTGTCTGCCGTCTCATCCGGTGCATCCGTCTCCGGTGCGGTCCCGGCGTCGGCTGCGGCACTGTCTGCAGCCTCCGAAACGGCGGAGGAAGCGCTGTCGTTGGCACCGGCCAGGGTGGTGATGCCGCTCAGCTGCTGTGCCGCGCTCACGGCACGCTGCACCTGGGGATCCGTCTCCGGGGTGTAATCCAGGTAGGCGTTGGCCTCATCGACGCTCAGGGCGCGCTCCACGTCCACGCTCAGGCCGATCCCGTCAAAGCTGGTACCGTCGCCGCAGATCAGCTTGGCCACGGTGATGCTCACCGCGCTGCCGTCCGACAGGCGCTGCGGGCTGCTCTGGATGGTGCCCTTGCCCATGGT
>CABQHF010000033.1 GCA_902463905.1 uncultured Faecalibacterium sp.
GGAGCGACTACGCCTCCGTCATCGACAACATCCTGACCATGAACGACAAGACCCTGGCCGCCGGCCGCCGCAAGATCGTGCGCACCGTGTGGGAGCAGGAGCCCAGTTTCAAGGACAGCGAGCTGGACCTGGCCCTGTACCTGGCTGCCACCAAGACCAACCACGACCTGGAAGCTGCTCTGAAACGGATGCAGAGCTATGACCCCTCCATGATCACCGGTCTGGTCCAGCTGCTGACCAGCGAGGACGCCAAGAACGCCGCCCACGAAGAACTGGTGTATCAGGTGAAGAACAGCCAGGATATGGCCGATATCGCCGCCCTCAAGACCAGCCTGTCCCAGATCCAGGTGTTCGTCTCCAGTGTGAACCAGTACACCGCCGGTGTGCAGTCCGCTGCGGACGGTGCCCACTCTGCCAAGGACGGCAGCGCCCAGCTGGCCGCCGGCACCCAGACCCTGTACGATGGCGTGAACACCCTGAACAACGGCGCAGGCCAGCTGAGTGACGGCACCGTGCAGCTGAACGACGGCCTGAACCAGTTCAACGATGAGGGCATCTCCAAGCTGACCGGCGCTCTGGACGCTGACCAGCTGCACGACCTCAAGACCGTGCTGGATGCCATGGCCGACCGTCTGGAAGGCTACAACAGCTTTGCCGGTGCACCGGACGGTGCCGACGGCAGCGTGAAGTTTGTGTACAAGACCGCTGAGACCGTAGCCGCTGCGGACACCACCGCCGCCGAGACCGAGACTGTGAAGGAAGGCAATGTGTTCACCCGCCTGTGGCAGCGCATTGTGAACCTGTTCAAGTTCTGATTTTCCCTCATGCATCAAGCGGGGCCTGCGCTGGCAGGCCCCGCTTTTTTGCACCCTGCCGAACCTGCCCCGCAGCCCTTGCAAAATGCCCGCAAATTCGGTATGATAAAGGCAAAGAAAATTTCCCGCACACACAGGGAGAATTTGAAAAGGAGCGATCGTTCTTATGCCAGAAAAAGAGAGCAAGGGGATCAAGAAATTCTTTGAGGAATTCAAGGCCTTTGCCATGCGCGGCAATGTGCTGGATATGGCAGTCGGCGTGGTCGTCGGCGGTGCGTTCACGGCCATCGTCACGGCTCTGGTGGATGACGTCATCAACCCGCTGATCGGCCTGTTCTTCAAGGCAGATTTCTCGGATGTCGTGATCAGCCTGGGCGGTTCCAGCATCAAGATCGGCGAATTCGTCAACTCGGTCATCAACTTCCTCATCGTGGCCTTTGTGCTGTTTGTGGTGATCAAGTTTATCAACGGCCTGCACAAGAAGCCGGCAGCTCCCGCCGCACCGGCAGAGCCCACCACCAAGGTGTGCCCCTACTGCCAGACCGAGATCCCCATCAAGGCTGTGCGCTGCCCGCACTGCACCTCCAAGCTGGAGGGCTTCCCGGAGATCAATGCCTGATTTCGCAACTCCTGTACCTGAAAAAAGCAGCTGTACCAAGCGGTACAGCTGCTTTTTTGCGGTCAGCGTGCGCTGCGGGGCCTGCCGCCGCCCAAACGCCACAGCAGCCAGGCATACAGATAGTTCACCCCCAGCAGGCCCACGGCCCACAGGACGGAAACATACACCGGCTGGTGGTACACCTCAAAGAAGGGGTACGGCCCCACGATGACCCGCAGGATGTTCAGCGGCAGGATGACCGCCGCATATGCCAGCGTGGGCAGCAGCGCCCAGCGCACATCGCTGCGCGGCAGGTGGGGTTCCCGCTCCAGCAGCAGGTAGGAGAACAGGGCCGCCAGGGGGTTCAGCAGGTGGTGGTACCGCGTACTGCTGGTCCACAGCAGCAGGTACAAGCCCCCTTCCCCCACCATGGGGGCCAGCACCAGCACCACCGTCATAAAGGTCAGCAGCAGGCAGCTGGTGGCCATGAATTTCAGCTTTTTGAGCCAGACCGGCAGCTCTCCCCCGGTAAAGATGCACCGCAGCTGCCACAACGCCACCAGGGTGCACACTGCGGCGGCAAAGATGTTGGAGTCCTCGGTGTAGTAGGTAAAGATCTGGGCCTGGCCCATCTCCCAGCTCAGGGGCAGGGCAATGGGCTCTGCACACAGCACAAAAAGGTTCAGGGCGATGGATAGCAGCCTGCGGCAGGTATCCAGGAATTTTTTCATAAAAATTTCCTCTCAGTAAATAAAAAAGCCCTCCCCCTTCCGGCCTTCGCCGGGGACGGGAGAGGTTTTTCCACATTTTTATTTTGCAGTGTTGATAAAGCTGTGGTTATCCCACAGGTACTTGATGCCGGACACAGCCGTGACAATGGCCACCAGCCAGCACAGCAGGATGGACACCAGCACCACCACCGTGATGCTTTCCAGCGTGCCGTTCCAGCACAGTGCCGTGCCGAAGAAGTAGAAGATGATGCTCAGCATCTGCAGCACGGTCTTGACCTTGCCCCACATGTTGGCAGCGATCACCTTGCCGTCCTTGGCACCGGCCGCCACCATGCGCAGGCCGGACACCGCGAACTCACGGGCCAGGATGATGCACAGCACCACGGGGCTGCACACGCCGTCCCGCATCATGTAGATGAAGGCCACAGTGGTCAGCAGCTTGTCGGCCAGCGGGTCGGCAAACTTGCCAAAGTCGGTGACCATGTTCCACTTGCGGGCCAGATGACCGTCCAGGAAGTCGGTGAAGCTGGCGGCGGCAAACACGATGCCGGCCAGCAGGTAATACAGCGGCTGGAAGGTGCCGTTGGCCACCGCGTCCAGACTGGTGAGGGACACAAAGATCATGAACACCGGCACCAGCACAATGCGGGTCAGGGTAAGTTTATTGGGCAGATTCATAGGTTTTATCCTCCAATACGTTATTTTACGACTGTACCATACAGATCGTAAAGATCGCTGTCGTCCACCAGCACATCATAGAACTGGCCGGGGTACAGCGGCTCTTCGCTGGACACGCACACGTTGCCGTCCACCTCCGGAGCATCGCCGGTGGTGCGGCACAGATACAGGCCGCTCTCTTCGTCAATGCCGTCGCAGAGCACGCGCACGGTCTGGCCCACCTTTTCGGCCTGCTTCTGGGCCATGATGCCGGTCTGGATCTGCATCACCAGCTCGGCGCGCTTGTCCTTGACCTCCTGCTCGATCTGGCCGTCCATCTTGGCGGCCACGGTGTTCTCTTCCGCCGAGTAGGCAAAGCAGCCCAAACGGTCGAACTGGACCTCCTTGACGAAGTTGCACAGATCCTCGAACTGCTCCTCGGTCTCGCCGGGGAAGCCTGCGATCAGGGTGGTGCGCAGGGTGATGCCGGGGATCTCGCGGCGCAGCTTGCCAATGACCTCCAGCAGCTCGGCGCGGTTGGAGCGGCGGTTCATGTTCTTGAGGATGGTGTCGTTGCAGTGCTGGATGGGCAGATCCAGATAGGGCACCACCTTGTCGTTGCGCTTCATGGCGGCAATGAACTCGTCGGTGATGCGCTCCGGGTAGGCGTACATGATGCGGATCCATTCCAGCCCCGGCACCTTGTTCAGCTTGTCCAGCAGCTCACAGATGCTGCCGGGCTTGCCCCAGTCCTCGCCGTAGGCGGTGGGGTCCTGCGCCACAACAATAAGCTCCTTCACGCCCTCACCGGCCAGCCAGCGGGCTTCGGCCACGCAGTCGGCCATATCACGGCTGTGCAGCGGGCCGCGGATGCCCGGAATGGCGCAGTAGTGGCAGCGGTTGTTGCAGCCCTCGGCGATCTTTAAGTACGCATAGTGGGCCGGCGTGCCGATGACGCGCTTGCCGCCCAGCGGGAAGTCCTTCTTGGCACCGTAGCTTTCCAGATGATTCTCACCGTGGAACAGACGGGCCACGATGGTGTCAATGGCCTTGTTGGAGGCGCAGCCCACCACGGCATCCACCTCGGGGATCTCTTCCTCAATCTGGCTGCGGTAGCGCTCGGCCAGACAGCCGGTCACGATGACCTTCAGATCCGGGTTCTGCTGCTTGTAGGAGCAGGCTTCCAGAATGTTCTCGATGGCTTCGGTCTTGGCGCTTTCGATGAAGCCGCAGGTGTTCACAAGGATGACATCGGCCTCCGCCAGGTCGGCCACCGTCTCATGACCGGCCGACAGCAGGATGTGCACCATCACGTCCAGGTCGACCTGGTTCTTAGGGCAGCCAAGGGAAATGCATGCAATTTTCATAGGGGATAATACTCTCTTTCTATAACTCTTCTTCCGTCCGCCGGATGGCCTCTTTGATGACCGCATAGGCAAAGCCCCGGCGCTGCAGCGCGGCCACCACAAGGTCGCGGCGGCCATCGGCCAGCTTTTTGCGGTAGCGGCTGGCCACCAGCGCGGCAGCTGCTTCCAGCTCCGGGCTTTCGCCGTTCTCATCCGGGGCGTATACGCTCTCCAAAGCCTGCTCGATCTGCTGGCTGTTCAGGCCCTTCTGGCGCAGGTTCTGCGCCGCCGCACGGCGGCTCTTGCGAGCCATCAGCAGGCCGTGGGCGCGTGTCTCCGCGTAGCGGTCGTCGTTGACGTAATCCAGCTCCACCATCTCGGCCACGGCGGCCGCCGCTGCCTGCTCGGTAAAGCGGGCGCACAGCCGCTCATACAGCTGGGTGCTGGTCATCTCCCGGGCCGAAAGGGCATCCAGCGCACGGGCGCGGGCCTTGGCCGGGTCGGCACATTTTTCCGGTTCTTCCCCGCCCCGGCGCGGGCGGTAACTCTTACGGTAAAAGGACATTTAGTCCTCCACCATGATGTCCAGCTCGCTCTCACTGCTGCGGGCCGGAGCCTTGACCACCGGCTCCTTGGTGCCCTCGGCAGGTGCGGCAGCTTCCTCGGCCTTGTCGGCGGCAGCAGCACGGCCGGACGAGCGGCGGGAAGCATAGAGCTTGTCCGCATTGGCGCGGATCTGGCCCTCGATGTCGTTGGCGATCTCCGGGTTGTCCTTCAGGAACTGCTTGGAGTTGTCACGGCCCTGCCCCAGGCGCATGTCGCCGTAATTGAACCATGCACCGCTCTTCTGCACGATGCCCAGCTTGACGCCCAGGTCCAGCAGCTCGCCCACCTTGGAGATGCCCTCGCCGAACATGATGTCAAACTCCGCCTCACGGAACGGCGGGGCCACCTTGTTCTTCACGATCTTGGCACGGGTGTGGTTGCCAATGAACTGGCCGGAAGAATCCTTCAGGCCCTCCACGCGGCGGATGTCGATGCGCACCGAAGAATAATACTTCAGGGCACGGCCGCCGGTGGTCACCTCCGGGTTGCCGTACACGACACCCACTTTCTCACGCAGCTGGTTGATGAACACGCACACGGTGTTGGTCTTGCCGATGACGCTGGTGAGCTTGCGCATGGCCTGGCTCATCAGACGGGCCTGCAGGCCCACATGGCTGTCGCCCATCTCGCCCTCGATCTCGGCACGGGGCACCATGGCTGCCACCGAGTCCACCACGATGGCGTCGATGGCACCGGAGCGCACCAGCGCTTCGCAGATCTCCATGGCCTGCTCACCGGTGTCCGGCTGGCTGACCAGCAGGTTGTTGATGTCCACACCCAAAGCCTCGGCGTACACGGGATCCAGTGCGTGCTCCACATCAATGAAGGCCACGTCGCCGCCCTTCTTCTGGGCTTCGGCCAGGATGTGCAAAGCCAGGGTGGTCTTACCGCTGGATTCCGGGCCGTACACCTCAATGATGCGGCCGCGGGGCACACCGCCCACGCCCAGCGCCATATCCAGGCCCAGGCTGCCGGTGGAAATGGCATCCACCTGCATGGCTGTGTTGTCGCCCAGCTTCATCACGGCACCCTTGCCGAACTGCTTTTCGATCTGGGCCAGTGCCGTGGCCAGCGCATCCTTTTTGGCTTCTGCGCCGGTTTTCTTGGTGGCCGGGGCAACGTTGTTGTTCTGATTCTTTGCCATAGCGTGCTGCTCCTTTATCCTCTTGGCCCGCAAAAACGGGCTGTGTTGTACTTTCTCTCCTAGTATAACACAAATTCCAGAATTTACAACGAGAAGTTGTTTCTATTTTTCAATTATTTTGGCCTGTGAGCAATGATACAGCGGTCGTTGCCGCCATAATCCTTCCGGTACTCGATGTCTGCCCAGCCGTTCCCGGCCAGCAGCTCCATGACGGCCTGCCGCTGCTGCCAGCCGATCTCCAGCACCAGTGCACCGCCGGGGCGCAGCGCGTCACGGTAGTGCAGCGCAAGGGCCCGGTAGAACACAAGGCCGTCATCTCCTGCTTCCAGTGCCATGGCCGGTTCCTGCGCCACCTCCGGCTGCAAATCCTGCATTTCCTCCGCCGTCAGGTACGGCGGGTTGGACACGATCAGGTCCAGCTGCCCCTCCGGCAGGCTTTGCCAGTGGGTGAACAGGTCCCCCTGCACGGCCTGCACCGCCGGGGCTGCGCCGGGCAGAGCAGTGCGCACATTCTGTTCCAGGTAGCGGAAGGCTTCCGGGCTTTTTTCCACGCAGGTGACCTGCGCGTCCGGGCAGAAGCGCTTGACCCCCAACCCCAGACAGCCGGTGCCGGCACACAGATCCAGCACACGGGGCACTTTTACGCCCGCAAGGGTCTGTGCGGCGGCCTCGGCCACCACCTCGGTGTCCGCACGGGGGCAGAGCACCCCCGGCCCCACGATCAGTTCAAAGTCCAGAAAGCTCCAGCGACCGCACAGGTACTGCAGCGGCTCCCGCGCCTCCCGGCGCAGGCAGAGGGACTCCAGCCGGGCAGCCTGCGCTTCGGGCAGGGGCGCGTCCGCCAGCCGGACATCCCGCCCGGTCACCAGCCGGAAAAGTTCTGCGGCGTCGTAATCCGCATCCGGGCATCCGGCCGCCGTCAGACGGGCTTCCAACTGCCGCACCGCGTCCCGCGGGGTCATGCCTGCCGTTACCATTTGCCTTCCTCCGGGTTTTCCGGCAGCACCGGGGTCACGGCCGCAATGGCCACCTCGATCATACTGTCATCCGGCTCAAACACCGTGAGGTGCTGCACCCAGATGCCGGGCTGACGAATGATGCGGGTGGCAAGGTTATCCGACCGGCCGCACCACTTGAGCAGCTCGTAGCTGATGCCCATGACCAGCGGCAGAAGCAGCAGTTTAAACAGCACCCGCAGGCCGATGCTGCCCCATGGCAGAACGCTGTACAAAAACACGCTGACGATGACCACCAGAATGAGGAAACTGGTGCCGCAGCGGGGATGGAAACGGGTGTACTTGCGCACATTCTCCACGGTCAGCGGGTCGCCCGCCTCGTAGCAGGCAATGGTCTTGTGCTCTGCACCGTGGTACTCGAACACCCGGTGGATCTCCTTCATTTTGGAGATGCCCACCATATAGGTCAGGAAGATGCCCACCTTGAGCACCGCTTCCAGCACCACCTTGGCCCAGCGGCCCAGCGTGACAAAATGGTTCACGCCGCCCACGATAAGGGTGGGCAGAACGGTAAAGAGCAGGATGGCCAGCAGCCCGCCCAGAACGGCTGCGCAGGCCAGCAGAGCGTCCTCGGCCTTTTTGCCCAGATGCTCCCCTACCCACTTTTCAAAAGCGGTCTCTTCCTCTTCGGGGTCGTAGTCATCGCCCATGCTGACCTGGGCCGAGTACATCATATAGCGGTAACCCATGATCAGGCTTTCGATCATGGAAATCGCTCCCCGCACCAGCGGGATCTTTGTCCAGATGCCATGGGTAGGCGTAGGCTCGGTCTTGGTCTCGATGGTGCCGTCCGGCTTGCGCACGGCGCAGCAGATGAGCTTGGGGCCGCGCATCATGATGCCTTCCATCAGGGCCTGCCCGCCCACACTGGTCTTGAAACGTTCCTTGTTGGGTTGATTCATTGGGTTCTCCTTACGGTTTTTACTTTCCCTCTATTGTAACACCGAAATGTGACAAAATCTCATTTACGCCTTATGATAAAGCGGCAGGCCCAGGGTGACCACCGTACCCCGGCCCAGCGTGCTCTGGATGTCCATGGTGCCGTCCAGCGCGGTCATGATGGAATCCACCAGCGCCAGACCGATGCCGCTGCCGCGCACCGCGTTGCTGCCCTTGTAGAACTTGGTCTTGACATTTTCCAGATCTTCCGGCGGGATGCCCCGACCCTGATCCAGGATCTCCACAAAGGCCTTGTATTCCCCTGCCCACAGCTTGACCGTGATGCGGCCGCCGGGGGCAGAATATTTGATGGCGTTGTCCAGAATGTTGATGAACACCTGCCGCAGGCGGTCGGGGTCGGCATACACCGGGATCATCTCTTCCGGCTCGGTGTAGCTCAGGATCAGTCCTTCGCGCTGGATGCGTGCCTCGCAGAACAGCACCGCGTCGGTGAGCTCCGCCACCAGATCCAACGGGCGGCACTCCATGCGCAGGCGGCCGTTCTGCAGGCGGCTGAAGTCCAGCAGCTCCTCCACCATGTTGTACAGACGGCCCGTCTCGTTGTTGATGATCTCCAGCCCCTTGCGGTAGTTCTCATCCGTGGGATCGTCCAGCGTGCGCAGGGTCTCCACCCAGCCCCGGATGGAAGTAAGCGGCGTGCGCAGCTCGTGGGAGACCGAACTGATGAACTCGTTCTTCATCTTCTCGGTCTCTTCCAGCCCTTCGGCCATCCGGTTGATGGTGCCGCGCAGACGGTCCACCTCGTCCCGGTCGTCGCCGCTCACCGGCAGGCGCACGTCAAATTCGCCGCGGGCGATGTCGGCGGCGATGCGCTCCACCTGCCCCAGCGGCACCACGATGCTTCGCACAAAGTACAGGCCGCTCAGGACGCTGAACACCAGAATGGCCGCCACCACCACCAGACTGGCAAAAAAGGCGTTCTGGATCTGCCGTTCGATCAGGGTCAGGCTGGTGACCAGCCGCAGGGCGGCCACATCCTCGGCGGCATAGGGCACCAGATAGCACGCCGCCATGACCACCTCGCCGGACTCGGTGCGGTACACCGCCATGCCCAACCCGTCGGCGGCGTCCTGCGCCTGCACAAAGTCCAGGTTATTTACGATGCCGTCGGCATCGGTGCCGCTGGAGGATGCAATGACCCCGCCATAGCTGTCCAGCAGCATGAATTCGTACTTGTCCTTATCGGAATACTGTTCCACCATGCGCCGCAGTGCCATGCTGCGGTTGGCCGCCGCACTGTAGACCGTATCGGCAGTGTAGACCTTCAGCTGACCGGTCACCGAGGAAAAGCGTCGGTACATGGTCTGCTGCACGCTGTTGTAGTAGCTGCGGGTGTAGCTGTACAGGAACATCGCCTCGGCCAGCAGCACCAGAAGCACCGTAATGAGCAGATTGCCCCGCAGCCAGCGCCGCGTGATCCCGCTTCGCATTTTGCTTTTCCTCCTTTCCATTTATATTGGCGTTTGCCAAAGCCGTCACTCTTCCCAGCGGTAGCCGTAGCCCCAGACCGTCATGATGTGGGTGGGGTGGCTGGGCTCGTCCTCCACTTTCATGCGCAGGCGGCGGATGTTCACGTCCACGATCTTCACATCGCCGAAGTAGTTCTCGCCCCATACGCCCTTCAGGATCTTTTCACGCACCAGCGCGATGCCCGGGTTGCGGAAGAACAGCTCCATGATCTGGAATTCCACCTGGGTCAACTCGATGGGCTGACCGGCCTTCAGCAGCACACGGCGGTTCTCGTCCAGCACAAAGTCCCCGCTGGTCAGGGTGCCCAGCTCCTTGGCGGGGTCCCGCTCTTCCTCACTCTCGGCCCGGTGCACCCGGCGGCAGAGCGCCTCCACACGGGCCAGCAGCTCGCTCACGCTGAAGGGTTTGGTCATGTAATCGTCGGCACCGATGGACAGGCCCCGGATCTTGTCCTGCTCCTGCCCCTTGGCGCTGAGGATGATGATGCCGATCTTCTGGTCGGTGCGGCGGATCGTTTCGCAGAGCGAAAAACCGTTCATGCCCGGCAGCATCACATCCAGAATGGCCGCATCGCAGCCAGGCTTCTTGGCCAGCAGCGGCAGGGCGGCCTCGGCGCTCTCGGCCTCCACGGCTTCCATCCCGGTAAGCCGCAGGTTCAGTGCGATCATCTCACGGATATTGGCTTCATCTTCCACCACAAGCACTCGTACCATGGTCTTTCCTCCGTTTTCAATTCAGCAGATACAACGCGTTTGACAGGCTGTAATCCGCATCCTGGATCTCCACATCCGGGGCCAGCCGGGCCTGCATCTGGCGCGACGCCACAATGCCCAGTTTGGTCCACCCAGTAGAGCTGGCCGCAGTCTGGGCCAGCCGTACCGTCATGACCGGCTGGTCCTCGTCCACGGTGCGCAGCTCCACCGCGCCGTCGTATTGTTCGCTGTCGGTAAGTTTGAGGTTGCCCTCCCACTCGGTGGGCAGCTCGATGTAGCAGTTCGTTTCCTCATCCAGCAGGCCAAAGCTCTTTTCCGGCCTGCGGCTGGTGTAGTCCATCCAGACGATAAAGTCCATGCGGCGGCTCTGGCTCAGGTTCAGCAGGCCCGCCTCGTCCGGCTGGGTGGGGATCTCCACGATGCCGTCTCCGTCCAGATCGCAGCTCACCAGTGTGGACACATTGCGCAGAGATGCCTCATACAGCTCATCGGCACTGATCTGGGACGCCTGCACCATCTGCTGGGTGCTCTCATCGAAACGGAGCAGCACACTGGCCAGATTGTTGCCGGAAATGCCCGTCCAGCCGTCCAGCACCAGATAATTGCGCCGGTCGGAGCCAAGACCGGCCGCCACCGATGCACAGCCGGAAAAGCGGTCGGCCGGAAGGCCCATGACGGCAGCCCGCCGGAACCCGCCTTCCTTGTCCACGGTAAGCAGTTCGATCTGCACGCCGCCGTCCTCCTGGGTAGACATCAGGATCAGATCCTGACTGCCGCCGCCGGTGATGTCCTCCACCAGATATTGCTCGTAGGACTGCTCCAAAATGGTGGAGAGCTGCCCGTCGTTGTAGGCATACACGGCCAGATAATGGTCGCCCTGTGCGGCCACATAGCCCACCACCAGCTGGCAGTCATCCCCTGCGCGGAGCTGGGCCAGCCGCACATTCTCCACCGTATCGGCCAGACCCTCCACGCTCTGGCGCACCTGCCACGCTCCGGTGTCATCCCGCTGCAGAATGGCAATGCACACGTTCGTGCTCTGGGCCGTGGTGTACAGCACGGCTGCATCCTGCTGGCCGTCGCCGTCCAGGTCCTGCAAAAGAAAAGGTGACAGCAGCTCGCCCTGCATGGGGTACTTGAGCTGCGCACTCTCGCCCAGCCAGTCGTTCAGGGCCGTCTGCACCGCGCCATAGTCACCGGACAGACGCGGGGCACGCAGCAGCTCTTCCACCTGCAGGTTCTCTCCGGGCAGAGCATTGCAGCCCGCCAGCAGAACACTGACCAACAACAGAGCCAGTGCATGCCGGAAATGGCGGAATGTTTTCAACCGGATCTCCTCCCTTCGTGGAAAATGCAGCCGCCAGCCGCAGCCAAAAATACGCTATTGTCAGTATACCACGCCAGCCCCACTCTGCCAAGTGGCGTTGTTGCGAAAAAGTCTCTGCGCCAGCCACTCTTCCGGGGACGCAAAAAAGCCCTCCCCCATTGCTGGGAAAGGGCTTTTGTCAACCGTTTATACAGTCAGAGCAGGATCAGACGAGCTCCAGAACTGCCATCTCGGCAGCGTCGCCGCGGCGAGCGCCGATCTTGATGATGCGGGTGTAGCCGCCGTTGCGGTCAGCGTACTTGGGGCTGATCTCGTCAAACAGCTTCTTTGCAACATCTTCCTTGGTGATGTAGGCATAAACCTGACGCTTGGTGTGCAGGTCGCTTGCCTTGCCAAGGCTGATCATCTTCTCGGCCATGGAACGAACGTCCTTAGCGCGAGTGACAGTGGTCTCAATCTTGCCATTCTCTAACAGGTAGGTAACCATAGCGCGCATCATAGCGTTGCGGCTGTCGCTGGTTCTACCGAGCTTTCTGGTACCGGGCATCCCGTTTCACTCCTTAATTATTTTAGTTATTCGTCATCCGTGTTCAGCTTGAAGCCCAGGGAGTCCAGCTTTGCCATGACTTCTTCCAGGCTCTTGCGACCGAGGTTGCGGACCTTCATCATCTCGTCCTCGCTCTTGCTGACCAGATCTTCCACCGTGTTGATACCGGCACGCTTCAGGCAGTTGAAGGAACGCACGCTCAGATCCAGCTCTTCGATGGTCATCTCCAGAGCCTTCTCCTTGTCGTCGTTGGTCTTCTCCACCATGATCTCGGTGCCAGCGGCCTCATCGGACAGGTTGACGAACAGGTTCAGGTGCTCGGTCAGCACGCGGGCAGCCAGAGAAACGGCCTCCTGCGCATTGATCGTGCCATCGGTCCAAACCTCAATGGTCAGCTTGTCGTAATCGATCGCCTGGCCAACACGGGTGCTCTCGACGTTGTAATTCACCTTGAGCACAGGGGTGTAAATGCTGTCAACGGGAAGAGTGTTGATGTCATTCTTCTCGATGATAGCCTGTTTGTTGCGCTCTGCGGGCACATAGCCACGGCCCTTGTCGAAGGTGAGCTCCATGACGAGCTTGGCACCCTCACCCAGGGTTGCAATGTGCCACTCAGGGTTCAGAATTTCGATGTCATCGCCCTGCTTGATGTTGTCAGCGGTGACCTCACAGGGGCCGACTGCCTCAACACGCACTGTCTTCGGACCATCGGTGTACAGCTTTGCAGCGATACCCTTCAGGTTCAGGACAATTTCGGTAACGTCTTCCTTGACGCCCTCAATGGTGGAGAACTCGTGAACCACGCCGTCAATCTTGACGCTGGTCACGGCGACACCGGGCAGAGAGGAAAGAAGCACACGACGCAGGCTATTGCCCAGTGTGATGCCAAAGCCACGCTCCAGCGGTTCTGCCACGAATTTGCCGTAGCGGCCGTCCGGGGACAGGCTTGCCGTTTCGATTTTGGGACGTTCAATCTCCATCATATCTATGCCCTCCTTGTCAAACCGGCGGGAGCCGCCGGCCCATTATTGAATTCTTTCAAAGAAAAGAATGCGAAAGCGAGCCATCCAGTGGGAAGGCCCTGCCTTCTTAATGGATTACTTGGAGTACAGCTCGACGATGAGGTGCTCTGCGACTTCGTAGTCGATGTCGCTGCGCTCGGGCAGCTTTGCGACAACGCCCTTCAGAGTACCTGCCTCGCGGTTCAGCCATGCGGGCAGAGCCACAACGGGAGCTTCGGGGCCAGTCAGCTTTGCAAACTTTGCAGAGGAGCGGCTGGACTCGCGCACTTCGATCACGTCGCCGGCCTTCACCTGGTAAGAGGGGATGTTGACCTTCTTGCCGTTGACGGTGAAGTGAGCGTGAGACACCAGCTGACGAGCGTCGCGGCGGGTCTGAGCAAAGCCCAGGCGGAACACGACGTTGTCCAGACGGCACTCCATGATCTGCAGCAGGTTCTCACCGGTCTTGCCGGGGCGAGCCTCTGCCTTCAGGTAAGCGTTGTGGAACTGCTTCTCCAGAACGCCGTAGATAAACTTGACCTTCTGCTTCTCCTTCAGCTGAGATGCGTACTCAGACTGCTTCTTGCGCATGTTGCCATTGGAGTTGC
>CABQHF010000034.1 GCA_902463905.1 uncultured Faecalibacterium sp.
TGCGGTTCAGCTGGAAGATGGTGGCGATCCACACCAGACGCAGCAGGCAGCTGCCGATCAGGCTCACCACCATGGGCAGCACGCTGTAACCCAGGCCGCGCAGGCTGCTGGCCAGTGTGTCCATGATGCCGCACAGCAGGTAGGTGCCGCAGATGATCCGCAGCCGCTCGTACCCGGCGGCCACCACGGCTTCATCCGAGGAGTAGAAGTGCAGCAGCTGTGTACCGGCCAGTGCCGCGCCGCCGCCCATCAGTGCGCCCACGCCCACCACGCATAACAGGCAGTTGCGCATCACACGGTCCAGGTTCTCATACTTGCGGGCACCGATGTTCTGGCTGGTGAAGGTGACGGCCGCCTGCGCAAAAGCGTTCATGCCGGTGTATACGAAGCCCTCCAGATTGGAGGAAGCCGAACTTCCGGCCACCACGGTGGAGCCAAAGGAGTTGATGGCGGACTGGATGACCACATTGGAAAGGCTGAACACAGTGCTCTGCAGACCGGCCGGCAGGCCGATGAGCAGGATCTGCTTGAGCGCACCGGCGTGGAAGCCCAGCCGGTGCAGATCCAGATGCAAGGCACCTTTCTCGCGCACCAGCATGGCGGTGACCAGGCAGGCCGAGACGGTCTCGCTGATGATGGTAGCCAGCGCAACGCCTGCCACGCTCATG
Organism: uncultured Faecalibacterium sp.; assembly: GCA_902463905.1. Classification (GTDB taxonomy): domain Bacteria; phylum Bacillota; class Clostridia; order Oscillospirales; family Ruminococcaceae; genus Faecalibacterium. The sequence goes on from CABQHF010000034.1 coordinate 669, forward strand.
GAAAAGCCGATGACGAACACGAGGTTCAGCACCACATTGATGATACCGGCCGCGGCCAGACAGTACAGCGGGCGCTTGGTGTCGCCCACGGCGCGCAGCAAAGCGCTGCTGAAATTGTACAGCATGTTCATGGGCATGCCGATGAAATAGATTTTAAGGTAGAGCGCAGAGAGGTCGATGACGTCCTCCGGGCAGCTCATGAGTTCCAGCAGGCCGCGGGCCGCAAAAAAGCCCACCACGGCCAGCAGTACGCCGCTGGTAAGGCCCAGCGTCACGGCGGTGTGCACGGTGTCCTGTACGCCGTGCTCATCCTTTGCGCCAAAGCAGCGGGCGGCCACAACGTTCGCGCCCAGCGAAAGTCCCACGAACAGGTTCACCAGCAGGTTAATCAAGGCACCGTTGGAGCCAACGGCGGCCAGTGCGGTGCTGCCGGCAAAGCGACCCACCACAACAACATCGGCTGCATTGAACAGCAGCTGCAGGATGCTGGACGCGGCCAGCGGAATGGAAAACAGAATGATCTTTTGCAGCATCGGGCCGCTGGTCAGGTCAGCGGAACGGCTTGCCTTGGTTTGCGCCATGGGGTAACATGCCTCCTTTGAAACAGGTTTATCTGAAAAAAGTTGCGTTGTATCTATGCCTGGAAGAACCGGGCGCAAATATTTATTATATGTCAGCGCTGCACAAAACGCAAGAGCCAAAACGACCCCGGAACCACAAATGTTCCGGGGTCGCTGCAAAAGGCAGGTCAGCAGGAGACGTCCAGCACGGTCCAGTGCCCGTCATGGGCAAAATCCATCGTCTCGCCGTCATCGGTGTACAGGCGGCAGCTGGCGCGGCCGTTGGCATCCGGGCAGGCCAGCAGAGTGACGGCCTTTTCGTTCAGTTCGGCGGTGCAGGCGGCGGGCTTTGCCAGCGGGACTGCATGGCCCGTCCGCACGAACAGCAGCACCTCGTTCAGGGCGCAGCGCACATAGTGGTGGCCTGCAGGCAGGGCTTCTGTGTCGTAGTCCTCCGCGCTGCGCAGGCGGTACAGCTGCATGGGCTGTGGCAGGTAGACGTGCCGCCCGGTGGCATTCTGGGTGTACACCGGGGCCAGCATCACGCCGTCGCCCAGCAGCAGCTGATCATGCACTTCTCTGGCATCGGGGTCGGCAGGCCATTCAAAACCAAGCGGGCGGAAGTAGCCGGTGTTTTCCAGTGCAGCCTTCATGAACTCGCTATAAAGATAGGGCAGCAGGGCATAGCGCAGGCGCAGCATCTCCCGCAGGGCAGGCAGCTGGTCCGCAAAGCGGAAATATTCCTGCTCGCGGGTGCCGGCAGCGGCGTGGTTGCGCATCAGCGGGGTGAACAGGCCGAACTCCAGCCAGCGCAGAGCCAGATCCGGGGTGGTGTCGCCCGCAAAGCCGCACAGGTCAGCGCCGGTGTACAGGAAACCGCACATCTGGACACTGGGCATCAGCTGGATGTTGGCCAGCAGCTGTTCCCAGCTGGAATGGTTGTCACCCAGCCAGATGCCGCCGTAGCGGTGGCTGCCGATGATGCTGGAACGGCTGTACAGCAGGGTGCGCTTTCCGGGGCGCAGGTCGGCAAAGGCCTCCCCGGCGGCGCGGGTCATGCTGCCGCCGTACAGGTTGTGCACCCGGTCGTGCCGCACCCGCTGCCCGGCAAGGTCGTGGTAGAAGCTGGCATAGTCGGCGGGGCTGTTCATCAGGCCCATGGCACCGCCCACCACCTTGCCGAAGAACTCTTCCTGTTCGATGTTGTCCTGCCCGCGCAGCTGAGCCATACTGTCCAGGAATTCCCGCAGCCTGTCCGGCGAATAGAACAGCGCAGGTTCGTTCATATCGTTCCAGAAGCCCTCAATGCCGCAGTCGGTCAGCACCTTGTACCGGCGGCCGAACCAGTCCCGCACCTCCGGGCGCAGAAAATCCGCAAAGCAGGCCTTGCCGGGCCATACGGCTGCCACGAAGGGAGTGCCGTCTGCTTTGGTGCAGAAGTAACCCTTTTCCAGCCCTTCGGCATAGGTGGCGTCCTTCGGGTCGATGCGAACGCCTGCGTCGATGATGGGTACCAGACGGATGCCCTGAGCCTTCATCTCGGCGCTCAGGGCGGCCAGATCCGGGAAGCGCTCCTTGTTCACCGTGAAATCCGCGTATCCCTGCATATAGTCGATGTCCAGGCAGATCATATCCAGCGGCAGATCGTTCTCGCGGTACTGGCGGGCGATAGCGCGCACATCCTCGGTGGATTTGTAGCCCCAGCGGCTCTGGGCAAAGCCGAAGGCCCACTTGGGCGGGATGTAGCTGCGGCCGATGAGTTTCCTGAATTCGGTGCAGATGGCATTCAGGCTGTCACCGGTCAGGATGTACAGGTCGTAGTCCGGCTCCTCGGTGCGGAAGGTCAGCCGGTCGTGCCGGGTATAGCCGATGTCATAGGATACTTTTCCCGGAAAATCCACGAACACGCCAAAGGGGCTGCGGCTAACGCCGCAGTCGATGAGCAGGAAATTGTGGGCGCCATAGTAAGAGATCCGGTTCTCCCCATGGTGGGATTCATCGGTGTTGTTGGTCACATAATGCCAGCCGCGCTTATTGATGCCGCGGGGCATCTCGCCCAGACCGTACACGATGGCATCTTCGGCCATGGAAAAGCTCCAACTGCCGTCCGGTTCTGCCGTCAGGAACGGCACGGCTGCAGCGGCAGGTTCCGCCGGGCAGACGACGCTTTCCGTGGGCAGTGGGCAGCCAAAAGTAAAACGCTGGATCATGGTAAAAACTCCTTGTTTCCCAAAATCAAAAAACAGGTTCCATACCCTTATCTTACGGCAGCCTCTGCGGGAAAACAAGAGACAAAACCGGCACATTTTTACAACAAAACCGTCAGAACCGCAGAAAAATGAAAAAATCCCGTCCTCTGTGCCGGAATCGAATTGCAAACCGGAGCCCATGCTGTTATACTGGAGCAGTCAAGCAAACCAGAACGGAGGGATCGTTTGTGTATCGCAATGGAATCAAGCGCCTGCTGGCGGTGGTGCTGTCGCTGTGCGGCATGATCTGCCTGTCGTGGCTGTTTCTGATCCTGGCCATTGCCATCAAGATCGACTCGCCCGGCCCCGTGTTCTTCAAACAGAAGCGGGTGGGCATCGGCAAAAAGCATTTCTACATTTTAAAGTTCCGCACCATGCGCATCGACACGCCCCACGATATGCCCACGCACCTGCTGCATGATCCGGATCAGTATATCACCCGCATGGGCCATTTCCTGCGCAAGACCAGCCTGGACGAGCTGCCCCAGCTGTGGAATATCTTTGTGGGGGATATGGCGGTCATCGGCCCGCGCCCGGCGCTGTGGAACCAGTACGACCTGCTGGCCGAGCGCGACAAATACGGTGCCAACGATGTGCGCCCCGGCCTGACCGGCTGGGCACAGATCCACGGCCGCGACGAGCTGGAAATTGCTGAAAAGGCCAAGCTGGACGGCTGGTATGTGGAGCACCTGAGCTTCGTGCTGGACGTGAAGTGCTTCTTTGGCACCATCGCCGCTGTGCTGAAACATGACGGTGTGGTGGAGGGCGGCACCGGCACCCTGCATGAGAACAATAAAAAATCTTGATTTATCCCCGGAAAAGCGTATAATAAAACAGTACAAGACTTTAAAGGAGGATTCCTATGGAACGCACCTATATCAATGAGGTCCAGAAGGAAATCGGCAGCACGGTCAAGGTGCAGGGCTTTATCGAGAACCTGCGCAACAGCAAGTATATGGCCTTCATCGTGCTGAAGGATATTACCGGCAAACTGCAGATCACGGTCGAAAAGGCCGATCACCCGGATCTGGTGGATACCATCGACAAGCTCACCCCGGATTCCGTCATCACCGTTACCGGCAAGGTGATGGAGAACGACTACGTCAAGATGGGCGGCATCGAGATGATTCCCGAGTCCATCGAGATCGAGAGCATTGCCGACCCGCTGCCCATCGTGCGCAAGGAAATCGCAGCCACCAAGAAGAAGAAGGCTGTGGAGCGCTCCAGCATCGACCAGCGCATCGACTACCGCTGGATCGACCTGCGCACCGACGAGAACCAGCTGATGTTCAAGGCACAGAGCTGCTTTGTCAACGCCATGCGTCAGTTCCTGCTGGAACGCAACTTCATCGAGATCCACACCCCCAAGCTGATCGCTGCAGCCAGCGAGAGCGGCTCTGAGGTGTTCAAGGTGGATTACTTCGACCGCAACGCGTATCTGGCCCAGAGCCCGCAGTTCTACAAGCAGATGGCCATGGCTGCCGGTTTTGAGCGTATCTTCGAGACCGGCCCTGTGTTCCGTGCCGAGAAGAGCTATACCAACAAGCACTCCACTGAGTTCTCCGGCTTTGATCTGGAGTTCAGCTATATCACTTCCTTCAAGGATGTCATGAAGATGGAGGAGGAGTTGCTGACCGCCGGCCTGAAGGCCGTCAAGGAGAATTACGGCGACCAGATCAAGGAACTGTTCGGTCAGGAAGTCATCGTGCCCACCACTCCGTTCCCGGTGGTCAAGCTGGCCGACCTGTACAAGGGTCTGGAAGAAGAGTTCGGCTACAAGGTCGATGAGTCCGAGAAGGGCGACCTGACTACCGAGGCCGAGCGTCTGAGCTATGAGTGGGTCAAGAAGCACTACGGCCACGAGTTCCTGTTCATCACCGACTACTCCGCCGAGAAGCGTGCGTTCTATCACATGCGCGACGAGAACGGTGTGCCCCAGGGCTACGACCTGATCTGGCGCGGTGTCGAGATCACCACCGGTGCACAGCGTGAGCACCGCTACGAGGTGCTGAAGAAGCAGGCTGAGGAGAAGGGTCTGGCCGAGGACGTCAAGTTCTATCTGGAATTCTTCCAGTACGGCTGCCCGCCCCACGGCGGCTTCGGCCTGGGCATCGACCGCCTGACCATGCTGCTGTGCGGCTTGACCATCAAGGACGCAGAGTTCCTGTTCCGCGGCCCCAACCGCCTGACCCCGTGATGTCATAACATCGTATATTTTTCTAAGAGGAGAGACTTTCGAGTCTCTCCTCTTTTTGTTGGTTGTCCCGCCCTCTCCGTCCACTCGCGTTGCTCGTGTCCAGCTCTCCCTTTGGGAGAGCTGGCAGACCTGAAAGGTCTGTCTGAGAGGGCGAGCTGGGTTGGCTTGTGCAGTTCTCTTTTGTCATATCAGCTCCTTTCCGTTCATACGATACAACGAGCGGACCGGCACAGCGTCCGGTGCACAGCGCAAACGGGAAGGGGAGAGCAGGCTTGGACAAACAGGAACAACAGGGCATCTGCCGCGAGATCGGCGCACGCACCGGCGGAGATATCTACATTGGGGTGGTCGGCCCGGTGCGCAGCGGTAAATCCACCTTTATCAAACGGTTCATGGAGCAGCTGGTGCTGCCCGCCATGGGCACCGATGCCGCCCGTCTGCGGGCGCGGGATGAGCTGCCGCAGTCGGCGGCGGGGCGCACCATCATGACCACGGAGCCGAAGTTCATCCCGGAAACGGCGGTGCCGCTGCAGCTGGAGGGCGGCGGTGCCTGCCGGGTGCGGCTCATCGACTGCGTGGGCTATATGGTGGAAGGGGCCATGGGCCACGAGGAGAACGCAAAGCCCCGCATGGTCAAAAGCCCGTGGTTCGAGGAGGAGGTGCCCTTCGACCTTGCCGCCGAGACCGGCACCCGCAAGGTGATCCGGGAGCACTCCACCATCGGCATCGTCATCACCACCGACGGCACCGTCAGCGATATCCCCCGCGAGGGTTACGCAAAAACCGAAAAACGGGTTATCGAAGAGTTGGATGCGCTGGGCAAGCCCTATGTCATCCTGCTCAACAGCACCCACCCGGAGGCGACAGAGACAAAACAGCTGGCCGAGGGCATGGCGCGGGACTACCACCATGCCGTGCTGCCGGTGAGCTGCGTGGATCTGGACGCCGCCGCGCTGGGGGATATCCTGCGGCAGGTGCTGTATGAATTCCCGGTGCGGGAACTGGATCTTGTGCTGCCCCGGTGGGTCAACCGGCTGGAGACCGGCCACTGGCTGCAGGCGCAGGTGTACGGGGCCGCCATGCAGCTGGCCGGAAAGATCGCCCGCATGAAGGATGTCCCTTCCGGTACGGATGCGCCCTTGCTGGACTGCGACGCCGTGCAGCGCTCTGCGGTGAGCGGCATGGATCTGGCAGAGGGCAGTGTGCGGGTGGTTGCGGAGCTGAAGCCGGAGATCTTCTATCAGGTGCTCAGTGAGCAGACCGGGCTGGAGATCGGCGATGAGGCAGGCCTGATGCCCTGTATTCTGGAGCTGGCCCACGCCAAGCGGGAGTACGAGAAGGTACGCAGTGCGCTGGAACAGGTGGAGGCCACCGGCTACGGTATCGTGATGCCCTCCATCGGGGAGCTGCAGCTGGAGCAGCCGGAAATCGTGCAGCAGGGCGGGCGCTATGGCGTCCGGCTGGAAGCCTGTGCGCCCTCCATCCACATGATGAAGGCCACCATCCACACCGAGATCAGCCCCATCGTGGGCACCGAAAAGCAGAGCGAAGATCTGGTGCGCAGCCTGTTGGCGGATTTTGAGGATGACCCGGTCAGGCTGTGGCAGTCCAACATCTTTGGCAAGAGCCTGCATGAACTGGTGAACGACGGGCTGCAGAACAAGCTGCTGCACATCCCGCAGGAGGCCCGCACTCAGCTGCAGGGCACGCTGGAACGGGTCATCAACGAGGGCTGCACCGGGCTTATCTGCATCCTGATTTAAACGTTTCGGAACATTTTGAGCTCTCCCGGAAGGGAGGGCTTTTTTCATGGGGGATAAAACTTTGCCGTATACCAAAACAGCTCCCCCTTTCGGGGGAGCTGTTGAGCTTTTGCGAGACTGAGAGGGGCTATTTTTCGTCTTCGGTCAGTTTGTTGACCAGAAGCTGGTAGATCTCGTTGCCTTTCAGGATGAACTGCTTTTTCACCAGTTCCGCCGTCAGCCGATCCGGGGTGCCCAGATCCAGGCAAAACAGCGCCTCGTCCAGCCCCTTCACGGTGCAGCGCACACAGCAGTGGCCGTCCGGCTTTTCGGTGATGTCGGCGCTGTATTTGGCTTCCTTGCGTGCCCAGGTCTGGCAGCGCAGCACGGCGGCCACCGCACGCTCCCGCACGCTGCGGGGCAGGTCATAGGCCAGCTCCTGAGCCACCTTGCGGCCTTTTTCGGTGATGGTGTACTCATTGTTCTGCACGGTCACCAGCTGCTGCCGCGTGATGTCGTCCAGGCAGGAACCGATCTCAAAATAGTTGACCAGTGCCTCTTCCATCAGGGCGTTCTCGATCTCCTGCCGGGCAATGGGCCCGGCATTTTTTACCAGATAACACAGCAGCAGCCGAATCTCGGTGCTGCTGGTCAGTCCACCGGGGCGTACACCGGCGGTAAAAGCGTCATTGGCGGGCATCGTTCATCCATCCCCTTTGCATTTTCACGTTCTCAAATAACAGGTTCCCTTATAGTATAAAGGGTTTTACACCGGATTGCAAGCCGCTGCGGCAAAATCCGTCTCAATGCGCTTGCTGCTGCCCGGTGTGGAGTAGACCCACTGGTCCAGATGCCCCTCCGTGATGAAATACCGCAGCTCGAACCGGTGGCGCTGGTTCAGGCTGCGGTTCACGATCACCAGCTTGATCTTCATCTTCTCCGGCAGGATGTTCTTGATGTAGACGCTCACGGCCTGGCCGGGCACAAGGTCGGCGCAGCTTTCGGCGAGGCCGGCAAGGTTGGGCGCGATCTCGATGAAGGTGCCGTATTCCTCCACGCTGCGCACGATGCCCACCACCGTTTCGCCCACCGAAAAATGGGCGGCGTTTTCGGCCCAGGTGCCCAGCAGCTCCCGGATGGTAAGCACGAAGCGGCCCTGCACGTCCCGATTTTTGACCGCACACAGGATCTGCTGCCCCACGCTCACCCGGTCGGCCGGGGAGGAGATGCGGCTCACCGACATACAGTCGATGGGCAGCAGGGCACTGATGCCGCACCCCACGTCGCAGAACGCGCCGAAGGGCTCGATGTGGGTCACGGTGCAGGGCAGGATATCGCCGGGAGAAAGGGTATCGAGATAATCGGCCTTGCACATCCGCTGCGCCTCCGCGCGGGAGAGCCGGTAAAAGGCCTGTCCGTTCTCGTCGGTGTCCAGAGCCTGCACCACAAAGCAGGTGGGGCGGCCCACCCGCGTCAGCACGGCAATGTCCCGAACGGTGCCGTTTTCGGCCCCATCGGCACACTGGGCAAAGGGCATCACGGCCCGGACGCCGCCCAGATCGAACCGCAACTGCCGCTGGGTGTCAAAGGCCAGGGCGGTGGCCTGCAGGATCTCGTGGCTGGCCATGGCAGCCCGCAGTTCTGCAGGCGACAGGCGGGCGGCGGAACGGTAATTGCCTTCGGTACGGTATGCTTGCATCATCTTTCATTCCTCTTTCTCTGTTGATTTTTGGGTTCTGTGCTGCGCGGGGCAAAGCACGCTCCCAATCCAACGATATGCGCCCGGCCCGGCAGATATTTGCATTTTGCAGGCGTTTGCATTATACTATATCTGTATGTGCGGAAAAGCCCCGTGGAACGGGTGCCGCACACTTGCAGCCGGCTTTTTCAGGGCCGACAGAAGGGAGCGACCAACGCTATGGATATCGCTGTGGGAGATACCATTCTCACCCGCAAGAAGCACCCCTGCGGGGCTTCCAGCTTTGAAGTGCTGCGTGTCGGGATGGATTTCAAGATCCGCTGCACGGGCTGCGGGCGTGAAGTGATGCTGCCGCGTGCAAAAATCGAAAAGAACATCAAAAAGGTGGTCAAACCTGCACAGCAGGCACAATGACTGCCCCTTGTACCTATCACCCATCTGAGTTTTTTTGTAAGGAGAACTGTCTGTTATGTCTGATCTGGCTTCCCAAATGGATGCTGTGTGCCACCGGTTTGAGGAACTTTCCGTCCGCCTGAACCAGCCGGACGCCGCTGCCGATCCGGTGCTGTTCCGCAAACTGATGCGGGACTACCACGAGACGCAGCCGGTGGTGCAGGCCTACCGGGACTGGCAGACCGCGCAGGATCACCTGGCCCAGGCCAGAGCCCTGCTGGAAGAACCCATCTCCGATGCGGACTTCAAGCAGATGATACAGCAGGAAATCAGCGAAAAAAGTCAGGATGTGGCAAAGCTGGAAAATAATCTCAAAATCTTGCTGCTGCCCAAGGATCCCAAAGATGAAAAGAACGTCATCATGGAGATCCGGGGCGGGGCAGGGGGAGAGGAAGCCGCCCTGTTTGCCCACAGCCTGCTGCGCATGTACACCATGTATGTGCAGAGCCGTGGGTGGACGCTGGAACTGCTCAGCCTGAACGAAACCGAGCTTGGCGGCGTGAAGGAAGCCATCCTCTCGGTGGAAGGAGCCGGAGCCTATAACCGCCTCAAGTACGAGAGCGGCGTGCACAGGGTGCAGCGTGTGCCCGAAACGGAGACCCAGGGCCGCATCCACACCTCTACTGCCACGGTGGCCGTGATGCCTCAGGCAAAGGAAGTGGACTTTGCACTGGACATGAAGGATCTGCGCATCGACACCTTCCGTTCCTCCGGTGCGGGCGGCCAGCACATCAACAAGACGTCCAGCGCCATCCGGGTGACGCACATCCCCACCGGCATGGTGGTGGAGTGCCAGAACGAGCGCAGCCAGTTCCAGAACAAGGACAAGGCACTGGAGATCCTGCGCAGCCGTCTGCTGGCCCAAAAGCAGAAGGAACAGCAGGACGCCATCAACTCCGAGCGGCAGGGTCAGGTAGGTACCGGCGACCGCAGTGAGAAGATCCGCACCTATAATTTCCCCCAGGACCGCTGCACCGACCACCGCATCGGCCTGACCGTGCACAACCTTGCAAAGATCATGGACGGCAACCTGGATGAGGTCATCGACGCCCTTGCCACCCGGGAGCAGACCGAAAAACTGCAAAAACTCAATCTTTAAAAATGGACGTGTCTGCGATGCAAACATCTGAAAAGCAACTATACTTTACACATAGAAAGAACGATGAATTGTATGAAACTAAAAACTGAAGTTCTGCCTGCCAGCCAGACGGAAAGCATTGAAAAGGCCGCTGCCCTGCTGCGCAGCGGGGAGCTGGTGGCCCTGCCCACCGAGACGGTCTATGGCATTGCGGCCGACGCCCGCAACGGCGAAGCCGTGAAGAAGATCTTTGTGGCCAAGGGCCGCCCCCAGGACAATCCCCTGATCGTCCATGTCACCGGCCCGGAGATGCTGCCGGGTCTGGTCAGCGAGGTACCGGAGCGTGCCCAGCTGCTGATGGCGGCCTTCTGCCCCGGCCCCCTCACCATCATCATGCCCCGTGGCCCGGAGGTGGCAGCCGAGTGCTGCGCCGGTCTGGACACGGTGGGCATCCGCATGCCCAGCCACCCGGTGGCCCGCGCGGTCATCGAGAAGAGCGGCTGCGCCTTTGCAGCCCCCAGCGCCAACCTCTCCGGCAAACCCAGCCCCACCAATGCACAGGACGTCTTTACCGATATGGACGGCCGCCTGCCCCTCATCCTGGATGGCGGCGAGTGTGACGTGGGCGTGGAAAGCACGGTGGTGTCGGTGGTGGGCGACAAGCCCACCCTGTTCCGCCCCGGCCACATCACGCTGGAGGATCTGGAGCGTGCCCTCGGCGAAGAGGTAGAAGTGTCCAAAGCCATTCTGGAAAAGCTGCCGGAAGGCGCTGTGGTGCGCAGCCCCGGCATGAAGTACAAGCACTATGCCCCGAAAGCAGACGTAACCCTGCTCAATGGCACCTTTGAACAGTTCAAGGCCTATGTGGACGCCCACATGGACCAGAACCCCAGCTGCCTGTGCTTCACCGGCGAAGCTGAAAAGCTGGGCGTGCCCTGTGTGGAGTATGGCCGCGAGGGCGACGGTGCCGACCAGGCAAAGCACATCTTCCGCTCACTGCGGGCACTGGATGAGCAAGGCGACGGCATCGTTTATGCACGCTGCCCCCAGAAGGACGGCCTGTCCATGGCGGTGTACAACCGCCTGATCCGCGCGGCGGCCTTCCGGGTGATCGACCTATGATCACGCTGGGCATCACCGGCCGCAGCGGCTGCGGCAAGTCCACGGTCACGGCAGTGTTTGCGGGCCACGGCGTGCCGCTGGCCGATGCTGACCAGATCAGCCGCGAGATCCTGCTGCCCGGCTCGCCGCTGCTGCCTGCGCTGGCAGAGCGGTTCGGGGCGGATATCCTAAAAGCAGATGGCACACTGGATCGCCGCCTGCTGGCGGACCGTGCCTTTGCTACGTCAGGGGGCAAGGCGGCGCTGGACGGCCTGACCCATCCGGAGATCGTGCGCCGCATCCGGGCGGCAAAGCAGGCGGCACAGGAGGCCGGGGCACCGCTCTTCGTGCTGGACGGTGCCGTCATTGTGGGCACGGCGGCACAGGAGGAGTGTGACCGGCTATGCGTGGTCACAGCACCCTTTGAAACCAGTGTGGCCCGCATCGTAGCACGGGACGGCATCGCGCCTGAAATGGCCTGCCGCCGTCTCAACGCCCAGACGCCGGAAGCAGAGCTGACCGCACAGGCGGATTACGTTCTGCACAACGACGCAGACCTTGCCGCCCTGCAGGCTGCTGCAGAGCAGCTGTGCATCGCACTTCAGACAGAAGGAGGTGCGTCCCACCGGTTTTGAACGAACGATTTGAAAAAGACTCCAACGGCATGCCGCAGTACGACCCGGCTGCCGCCCATGAACGCCGCATGGCCCGCGCAGCGGCCCGCCGTCGTGCGCAGCAGCGACGCTGCAAGCGTCGGCTGCGCCTGCTGATTTTGTGCCTGCTGGCGCTGGTACTGCTTGTGGCAGCCCCGCACCTGTGGCACCGGGCCGAACAGCTGCTGTACCCCCGCAAGTATGAACAGCTGGTGGACCAGTGGGCGCAGACTTACAACCTGGACCCGCTTCTGGTGGATGCCTTTATCCGTACCGAAAGCGGTTTTGACCCGGTGGCCACTTCCAGTGTGGACGCCCGCGGCCTGATGCAGATGACCGAAGAGACCTTCCTCTGGCTGCGCAGCAAGATCGCGGCGGACGAGGATCTGGCTTTTGCAGACCTGTACGACCCGGACACGAGCATCCGCTTCGGGTGCTACTACCTGCATCTGTGTCTGGAACGCTACAACGGTGATGTGGCCACCGCTGCAGCCGCCTACCACAGCGGCTGGGGCACTGTGGACAATCTGCTGCGGATGGAAGAGCACTCGGCCGACGGCCAGACGCTGCAGGGCTTCCCCTACAGTCAGATGAACCACTATGTAAACAAGATCACCTCCTGCTATGGTGCGTATCAGCGCATCTACGCGGGAAATTGATAAAAAAGTAAGGAGAATGTCAACCATGAGTGAAAAACTTTCTGCCAAGCAGTATGCAGAGCAGCTGCTCTATAAGCCGGAATACGCTGCCGACAAGCAGCCCGACGTGAAGGAAAAGGCCGCCGCTTTTGCAGAGGGCTACAAGAACTTCCTGGACCATGCCAAGACCGAACGCGAGGCTGCCGCCACCAGCGAGCAGATGCTGCTGGCTGCCGGTTACAAGCCCTTTGAGCCGAAAAAGACCTATGCACCCGGTGAGAAGATCTACTTCATCCAGGAGCACAAGGCCGTCGTGGCGGCTACCATCGGTCAGAAGCCCTTTGAGGAGGGCTTCCGTCTGGTGATCGCCCACATCGACAGCCCCCGTCTGGACCTGCGCCCGAACCCCCTGTATGAGTCCGACCACCTGAGCTACTTCAAGACCCACTACTACGGCGGCATCCGCAAGTATCAGTGGGGCACCA
>CABQHF010000035.1 GCA_902463905.1 uncultured Faecalibacterium sp.
CCGAAAGGAATATTAAGTTCCAGATGTTCCAGCAGTTCTCCGCTCAAAAATCCAATTCCATAACCATTTGCTGCAAGTGCAGCCGCTGCACGGATATTGCTGCTCTCTAAAATCTCGGCAGGCTGGATATGCCGCTTTTCCAATTCCTGAAGGATATATTGTCCCTGCCGCTGGGTACGATTTTGCAAAAGCAAAGTCTGTCCAGTTAGCCACTCCAGCGAAAACTCTCCGATTTGGGCAGCTTTTGATTCCAACAGATGCCCTTTCGATAAAATTGCGTACATCTTATCGCTGCGCATGACTTGATAGCTCAAACCAGTTATTCTCTCAAAAGACATATAAAATGCCAGATCTATTTCGCCGTTCAGTAGTTTCTGGTCAAGTACGGCACTGGGGGCTTCTACAATGCGGAACTGTACCTGCGGAAATTCTTTGTGGAAGATGGGCAGCACCTTCGGTAGTGAGAAGCTGCATCGGAATGGCGGGATACCAACATGAAGAACACCCCGGTCAGAACGCAAAATATCTGTCATCTCTGCATCCATCTCACGCTTCTGGCTTAGGATACGCTCCACATGGGCATAGTACCGCTGTCCGGCATAGGTCAGCTCCAATCGGCGGCTCCCACGTTGAAACAGAACCAGTCCAAGGTCTTCTTCCAATTTTTGCAAAAATTTAGAAAGTGTAGGCTGGCTGACATAGAGCTGTCGCGCTGCATGGGTAAGATTCCCGCATTTTGCAATGGCGGAAAAATATTCCAGTTCTTTGAAATCCATATAGATTCTCCTACCTTTTTGTGTGCTTTTATTTTATCATGTACTATGCACATAAGCTATAGAAAAAATAAAAAATCGGAATTTTTGGAATTGAAAAAAATATGATATACTGCTACTTGTGAAATATATCACAAGAAAATCTTTCTTTGGAACGAAAAAAGCAGAAAAAAGCAGGAGGAAATCATGAAAAGGAACAAGATGCTGTACCGTATCATTGCAGCAGTCCTTGCGTGTGCAGTGGTCGCGCTGGTGCTCGTCACTTATCAGAACAACAGCGGCGGCAGTGTACCTGCCGCAGAAGGTTCTGTGACTGCGATGGGCTCGGCCAAGGGTATGGAAGGCGATGTGGTGGTAGAAGTCACAGCAGATGCTAGTACCATTTACTCTATCACTGTGAAAGAGCAGAACGAAACGCAAGGCATCGGCTCTGTGGCGTGCGAACAGCTGCCGGATGCCATGGTGGCTGCAAACAGCTACAATGTGGATGGCATTGCCGGTGCAACGGTCACCAGCGATGCTCTGAAGGAAGCGGTAAAGGCTGCTTTGACCAGTGCCGGACTGGACGCATCTGCGTTTGCAGTTGCACGGACAAACGATACCGCCGTGGAAAAAACTGCCGAAAGTCTGGACTGCGATGTGGTCATTGTTGGTGCCGGTGGTGCTGGCCTGACAGCTGCTGCACAGGCCGCTGAAAATGGAGCCAAGGTCATCGTGGCCGAAAAGATGCCCATTGTAGGCGGCAACAGCCTGAAAGCAACGGGCGGCATGAACGCTGCGGACACCAAATATCAGGAAGCACTGGGCATTACGGACAGCGGTGTGGACGAATTTATTGAGGATACCATGAATGGTGGCCATCAGATCAACGACCGCAGCTTAGTGACCGTGATGGCAGAAGAAAGTTCGGACGCGGTCGATTGGCTGGATTCTATCGGTGCTCCGCTGCCCAAAGTTGCTGCAACAGGCGGCACTACTCACAAATATCTGCATGAGCCGGAAGATGGAAGTGCAGTTGGCAGCTATCTGGTTGAAAAGCTGAATGCGCAGGCAGAAAAGCTGGGTGTGCAGATCATGTTGAACACCGAAGCTACCGAGATTCTGACTGAAAATGGTGCTGCGGTTGGCATCAAAGCAGAAAGCAAAGAACATGATTATACTATCCATGCAAAGAGTGTTATTCTTGCAACCGGCGGTTTTGGTGCAAACTTTGACTTGATGGCCAGCTTCAATCCAGCACTGGCCAATGCTGTGACCACCAATCACGCCGGTGCTACGGGTGATGGCATCCTGATGGCGGAAGCCATTGGTGCTGACACGGTGGACATGGACCAGATCCAGCTGCATCCGACCGTTTATCAGGAAACCGGCCTGCTAGTTTCGGAGAGCGTGCGCAGTATGGGCGGTATTCTGGTCAATGCCGAGGGCAAGCGTTTCTGCAACGATCTGGCTACCCGTGATGCTGTTTCCAACGCGGAGTTGGAGCAGCCGGGTGCATACGCCTATATTATTTTTGACCAGCGTATTGTGGACGATCTGAAGTCCTGCCAGAAGTATATCAAAAATGGCCTGACCGTTTCCGCTGACAGCTACGAGGAACTGGCAAAAGCAATGGGACTGGAGGGCGATGCAGTCCAGAGCTTTGTGGATACGATGGATACTTGGAATGCAGCAGTGGAAGCAGGCGAGGACAAGGAGTTTGGACGCAACAACGGTATGGACGCTGACCTGTCTACTGCACCCTATTACGCAATCAAAATCGCACCGGGCATCCATCACACCATGGGCGGTCTGAAAATCAATACGGACGCAGAGGTTCTTGATACGCAGGGTAATGCTATTCCCGGTTTGTATGCCGCTGGCGAAACTACTGGCGGTGTGCATGGCGGAAACCGCATTGGCGGTAATGCCGTGTGCGACTTTGTTGTGTTTGGTCGGATTGCGGGTAACAACGCTTCGGCTTACGCTGCGAACTAAGCCATTTATATAAAACAAAAACAGGGTGCGCCACCCGGACGCACCCTGCCAAAGACCACAGACAACAGCGATATGTACAGCAGGGAGTTCCCCAGTGGGAACTTCCTGTTTTTCATTTTCTGCAAGACGAGCCTGTTCCGCCTGCCACGCGGCAAATTCCCGCTGTCCTTCCTCGCTGTTCCAGCAAGCAAGGATAGCCGGGTAGAATGCCCTCGCCAGACGGTCAATGACTTCATCGGGGTAGGGGGAAGTGTTTGTGGACTTTTTCTTTTTGTTCAAACGCACGCTCCTTTGGACATCGGTAAACAGCATACCATGTGCCTGTTGTTATGCTGTCTGATCTTTAACATTTGCCGCTGCGGTCTGGGCAAAAGGATGTGGCGCTGCTGTTTTGTGCCAAAATCAAAATGCGCTTGCAACAGAAGGGCGAAATCCTCTATAATAGGAAGCAACAGGAGGACACCGTTATGTGGGAGCAGTGGAGCTATTACATTCAGAACTTCGCCTTTGAGCCGAGTATGGTGATCCAGAATTTGGTCACAAGCCTCAGCGTGCTTTTGATTTTGGAAAATGGGCAGCAAAAGGGCGGGGAGCGCTGGCGGCATCGGGTGGTGTCTGCTGTGGGGCTGTATGCGGCAATTTTTGTCTTGAATGGCTTATGGGAGATGCTGTTCCAGCGGGAGGGCAGCTTTTTCGTCACGCATCTGCTGCTGCTGGTGGGGTATGCGCTGTGGACCCGGCAGCTGAAGCAGAAAAGCTGCCAGATCACGCTGCTGTTGTTCTATGCGGCAGAGATGTGCCTGATCCTGCTGGCGTCTACCTTCCCGAAGGCACTGGCAGATGTGACGTACGGCAGCACCATTGAGATCCTGCTTCGCAATGCCTGTGTACTGCTGATCCTGCCCATGGCGCTGTGGCTGCGGAAATACAGCATCCGCCGGTTCAGCAGCATCCCGGAGGTCAGCCTGCATTATGCGTCCATCATCAGTGCAGTTTCTGTTGCGCTGACCTTGTTCTATAACAAAATCCGTGCAGACTTTACCTTCAGCAGCAACGTGTTCGCACTGTCAGCCTTTGGGTGCATCCTGGTGCTGAATCTGGTAGCCTACTATCTGGACTATGCGGTCTGCAAGCACAACGAGGCGGAACGGCAGCTGCTGGTGGAAAAATATATGGCCCAGAGCGAGCGCAGCTTAATGGAGCTGAGCCGCCAGAATCTGGACGAGCTGCGTGCCATCCGCCACGACATCAAAAACCAGTATGCCTACATGAATGTGCTTTTGAAGGAAAAGCGATATGCCGAACTGGAAGAATTCTTTGCCCAGAACAAGCAAGCAAACTCCAAACCGCTTTCGGGCATCGACTGCGGCAATCTGGTATTGAACACCATCCTGAATCTGGAGCAGAGCCGGGCCCATGCCCAGGGTTGCGTGCTGGACCACCGTGTTTTTGTGGCACCGGAGCTGCCTTTTGCAGAGACAGACCTGTGCAGCCTGTTCACCAATCTGATCGACAATGCACTGGAGGCTATCCAGCGGCAAGGCATCGAAAACGGCGTGGTGGAGGTGGGCATCAACCAGAAAAACGCAGCACTGTATATCTGCATCCTGAACCCGGTGGACGAGAAGCTGGGGAGGGAAAACCTGCTCTCGCTGAAAACCACCAAAAAGGACAAAGCATTCCATGGCTATGGTGCCCGCATCGTGGACAGCATCGTGCAAAAGTACAACGGGCAGATCAACCGCAGCATTGAAAACGGCAAGTACCGGGTAGACATCATGCTGGATCTGCGCTGGGCAGAGGATGCCCTGTAAGCAAGAAGAAGGAGAAGAATGGGAATGGACGCGTTGAAGATTGCCTTCTGCGATGATGATAAGACCTCGCTGAACGTTATTGCCGGTGCGGTAGCCAGCATTTTGCAGCAGCAGGAGATCCCTGCACAGGTGGAAAAATATACAAGTCCCTTGGAACTGCTGGACTGCTGTCAGCGGATGCAGATGGACTTGGTATTTCTGGATATCGAGATGCCGGGGCTGAACGGCATCGAGCTGGGACAGAAGCTGCGGGAGGTGACTGCTGCCACCGAGATCATCTATGTGTCCCACCGGGAGGACTGCGTGTTCCATGCGCTGCAGGTGCATCCCTTCGGCTTTGTACGCAAAAGCCACTTTTTAAAGGATATCGAGGATGTGACCCACTCCTATCTGACCATGCTGGAAAAGCGCCGCACCGAAAAGAATGTGGTGGTGCAGACCCAGAGCGGCTATCTGCGGGTGCCTATCTCCCGTGTGCTTTATTTTGAGGGCGGCGGCACCTACCAGCACATGTATGTGGAGGGGCACACCGAGCCGGTGCGCATCACCAGCCGGATGCAGAAGCTGGAGGAGGAGCTCACGCCCCACGGCTTTCTGCGGGTGCACAAGGGTTATCTGGTCAATTTTAGCGCCATCGACCGGTTTGGCGGGGACGAGCTGGTGCTGACCAGCGGCACGAGCATCCCCATCAGCCGCAGCAAGGTGCGGGAGGTACGCGAAAAATATCTGCAGCTCAGCCGGGAAAACGGCGTGATGCTGTTCTGAAGCGGGGCTCTGCCCCAAGGACCGACAGGAAATGTTCCTGCCGGTCTTTTTTTGCGCTCAAATGCGGCAGCCATGCAAATTTTGCAACAGAAACATCATCTCTCTGTCACGAAAAACGCAGTTCGTGTAGAAAAAGTGACCGTTCGTGTAGGATACAAGACTGGTTGCTGCAAAAAAGCGCAGGTCGTGAAGAATTTATGACAAGGCGAAACCGGTCTGCTATGATGGCATTGTAAACCAAAGGTGCGCAGAAACAAGAAAAGAAACTGTGCATAAGAGCTAAACCAAAAAACGGAGGAAATCAACATGGAAGAACAAACCAAAAAAGGTGTTCCGGGCTTTGTGCCCCTGATCGCACTGGGCGTGGCTATCGTGGCCATTGTGCTGTACGCCTTCCTGCCTGCGCTGAGCATCGATGGACGCGACTATGTGGGCTGGATGGTCACCTTCTACTACTGGGGTCACCAGTACATCTACCACTACCACGAGTTTGGATTCAACCTTGTGCTTTCTCTGGCCACGGTGCTGCCGGCGATCCTGACCATCGTTACCTTCGCAATGTGGAAGCACGCCTCCGCCGGTAAGCGCATGGTGCTGTCCATTCTGGACGGTGCAGCGCTGCTCTTTACCGGCATCGCCTACCTCAACGTCATGCCCCTTGCCGAGAGCACGGTCAGCCAGAACATTGAGCTGACCCTGAAGGCCGCCCAGAAAAGCGGCTCCTACCTCAAGGGCACCATGCCCACCGTGGCAGCCATCCTCTGCTTTGCGGTGGCGGCTGTGATGATCGCCACCGGCATCCTCAACAAAAAGGCCGGCATCGGCGGCACCCCCATCGTCTACGAGGATGACGACGATGACGATGAGGATGATGATTGATCCTGTGGATTCCTACGGCGGTACACGGCCGCTGTAACAGATAGAAAGGAGAATATCCCCATGGCAGAAACCACCAAGAAAAAGAAGAAAAAGAAGAACGGCAAAAAAACGGCGATCATCTGCATCGTTGTGGCTATCGTCCTCACGGTGCTGATGGCTGTGGCAACGGTGCTGATGAACAAGTACTCCACCACCATGTCGTCCATCTTTGGCTTCGGCGAGATGCAGGTCACCCAGCTGGCAGCCATTGCTCCCAACCTGACCAGCTTCGTCATCCAGTGAGCACAGTGGACTGAAAAGGAGAAAACGACATGAACAGACGCGAATTTTTAAAGCTTTCGGCAGCCTCTGTGGCAGGGGCCGGTGCAACTGTTTACATTTCCCCCGCATCCTTTGCCGCCGCTGCCGGTGTGGACGCAGCGTCCGCAGACGGTAACTATTATGACTACCTCACCACCACCACGGATGAGTCCATCGCTTACGCACAGGAGGTGACCGAGGAGGTCATGCAGGAGGGCGCCACCCTGCTGAAGAACGAGGGCAGCCTTCTGCCGCTGGCCAAGGGCTCCAAGGTGACCCTGTTCGGCACCCGTACCCGCAGCATGAACATGGCAGGCGGCGAGAACCCTGCCACCACCGAGGGCGCTTCCTCTCTGGATGTGGCACTGGTGGAGCGCGGCACCTTTGATGTGAACCCCGGCTATGAGCAGCTGCCCACCGAGGGCAGCAAGCTGGAGCTGTCCGTAGAGGAATACGAGAACATCTACGGCTCCAGCCTGTCCACCTACGGCGGCAGCAACGGCGTGGCTCTGGTCACGCTGGAGCGCAACGAGGGCGAGGGCGGCGACTTCAGCAAGGATATGGGGGCATCCTACGCCAACTGCAACGAGCTGTCCATCTACCCGGATGAGCTGGAGATGCTGGAATATGTCTGCGCCAACTTCAGCGCAGTCGTCATGATCATCAACGCCAGCAACACCATGGAGCTGGGCTTCATCAAGGATGGCGGCAGCTACACCGACAAGCACACCGGCAAGACCTACGATTTCAGCAACATCAAGGGTGCGCTGTGGGTCGGCGGCGTAGGCTCCACCGGCTGCTTCGCCATCAACGATATCCTCTGCGGCGATGTGTGCCCCTCCGGTCATCTGCCGGATACCTACGTCCGTGACGTGATGTCCACCCCCGCAGCCATCAACACCGGCAACTACGAGTACACCAACTCCGGCACCAGCAACGGGCAGAGCAGCTACAACAGCATCGACCACTTTGTTATCTACAAAGAGGGCATCTACGTTGGCTACCGCTACTACGAGACCGCCTGTTACGAGGCACAGAACGGTAACTACGCAGGCTTTGATTATGACAGTCAGGTCATCTACCCCCTGGGCTATGGCCTGAGCTACACCACCTTCAGCATGAAGTATGCCGAGACCCCGGTGTTCGATGAGGACACCAACACCTTCACTTGCAAGGTGGAGATCACCAATACCGGCTCCGTAGCCGGCAAGGGTCTGGCACAGATCTACGTCGGCCTGCCCTACGTCAGCGGCAGCGGCGTGGAAAAGGCTCACGTTGTGCTGGGCGGCTTTGCCAAGGCCGAAAAACTGGCAGCTGGTGCCAGCGAGACGGTGGAGATCACCATCAACCGGGACGACCTGTGCAGCTTTGACTACAAGACCGACCGCTGCTACATTCTGGATGCCGGCGATTACAA
Source organism: uncultured Faecalibacterium sp. (assembly GCA_902463905.1). Lineage (GTDB taxonomy): Bacteria > Bacillota > Clostridia > Oscillospirales > Ruminococcaceae > Faecalibacterium. The sequence continues at coordinate 7,926 of CABQHF010000035.1, forward strand.
CTTCTATCTGTCCGAGAATGCCCACAGCTGGGCATCCATCGACACCGCCGACACCGACCTGTGCTGGACCTACACCCTGGACAGCAAGATCACCTACGGCGAAAACAACCCCCGTCCCTCCGATAAGGAAGCTGCCGTCACCCGTTACGACGAGCGCACCAACTATAAGTTCTCCGATACCGCCGAGGAGGGCAAGAGCCTGAACTTCAGCCGTGAGGACTTTGCAGGCACCTTCCCCACCGAGCCCTCCGCAGCCGAGAGCATCGCCGACGACCAGACGCTGGCAGACCTTGCAAAGTACGATGCCCGTGCCCGTACCGAGGACCTGACCGAGACTGTCATGCCTGTGACCGCCTCCACCGCTACCAAGCTCCAGCTCATCGACCTGCGTGGCAAGGACTTTGACGATGAGCTGTGGGATCAGTATATGCAGCAGTTCACCGTGGATTCCATGTACTATATGTTCCGTGACGGTGCATGGATCGAGCACGCAGACGAGGCAAACGGCGTGCCGGAATCCATTGATATGGACGGCCCCTACGGCTTCTTTGGCCACTCCTTCACCCTGTATGTCAACGTGTGGTACTGCTCTGAGCCGGTGCTTGCCGCAACCTTCAACCCCACGCTGGCCCGCAAGGTGGGCGATGCCTTCGGCGAGGAGGCACATACCCAGTCCACCCCGCTGACCGGCTGGTACGGCCCCGGCTGCAACATCCACCGCAACGCCTTCGGCGGCCGCAACTACGAGTATTACAGCGAGGATCCCGTGCTGGCAGGCATCATCTGCGCTGCCGAGACCAGCGGCGCATCCGAAAAGGGTCTGATCTGCCTCACCAAGCACTTTGCCCTGAACAATCAGGAGACCAACCGTAAGGGCGTGTGCACCTGGGCCAACGAGCAGGCCATCCGTGAGGTGTATGTCCACAGCTTTGAAAAGTACATGAAGACCGCCACCATGGAGGTAAAGTACTACGAGGTAGATGAGGACAACAAGCTCACCCTCACCTCCCGCACCATGAGCGCCGCTACCGGCATCATGACCGGCTACAACCGCATCGGCTCCGTGAACTGCTGCCACGATACCATCACCGTGCGGGATATCGTAAAGAACGAGTTCGGCTTTACCGGTACCTGCATGACCGACTGCGGCGGCGGTAACGGCGCCGATGACTACATGGACTGCGACCACGCGCTGCGCAGCGAGGCCACCGATATCATGCTGTCCACCTGTACCGCCGTGGACCACACCTCCGCGACCGCCGTCACCCGCCTGCAGCAGGCCTGCAAGCGCATCCTGTTCAACAAGGCGAACGCCAATTGTATGCAGGGCATCGTCAACGGCACCACCATCACCTACGGCGAAGCTCCGTGGCAGAAGGGTCTGAAGGTAGGCTGGGGCGTTGTGGCAGTGGCGGATGTTGCCTTGCTGCTGCTGGCAGGTAAGAGCCTGAAGGACGAGAAAGAGCGTGCCAAGAAAAAGGCTGAGAAAAAGGCTGCCAAAAACGATGTGAAGATCGAGGTCAAGGAGGACAAGTAACATGATGACCAGGAATCAGTTTCTGAAACTCAGCGGTACCGTTGCGGCAACGGCAGCTGTAAGCTCTGTTCTCACCGGCTGCGGCGGCAGTGCGGTTACTGCACCCACCGGTTTTACCATGTCCAGTGACGGCAGCTTTGCCTTTACCGGTTCCAAGAGCGCCAGCCGGTACGAGATCTGGGTGTTCTCCAGCCAGTATGCCCCGGCAGACGATAAGCCCACCTCGAACGATGTGCCGGATGTGATGCAGGTAGTGTCCGCTAGCGATAACACCGCGCTGAGCGGTACTGTGGACGGTATGAGCAGCGTGCCCTTCGGTCTGTACAAGGCTTATGTCTGCGCTTACAACAAGGACGGTGAAGCTACCGATTTTACCCCCAGCGGTGAGTTCCGCCGCGGCGGCGATCTGTCGGTGCCCAGCATCAAGGTGGAACGCAATTACTGGGGCTGCAAGGTCACGGTGAGCGATATCGCTGACCGTCAAAAGACCTCCGGCATCTATGGGTTTGAAGCTGAAATTTACAGTGATGAGGCCTGCACCCAGCTGGTGGACAGCACCGATTTTGGCTACGAGGTCACTTCCAATCCCAATGCCGGCAATGGCCCGGATGTAAATAAATTCAACGGCAATACCTGCGAATTTGCCGTGCCGGAAGTCACTGACCCCTCCCTGCTGGGCGAGGATGGCTTCCTGACCGAGCCCATCACCTACTACGTCAGATGCAAGGCGCTGGGTGACACCGAAGCCGAGGCCGTGGAATCCGACTGGTGTGAGCCGGTCAGCGTAGAGATCAACGGCGATAAAAAAGAGGAACAGGGCTTCATGTTCTTCGGCTGATACACTCTTGCTATTTTCTTTTTCATAGACATTTTCTCCTTCTTTTCTTCTTATGTGCGAACACGGCTATGCGGGTAGATGCGACCCCATCCGCTCACCGGCATGGCCGTGTTCCCTTTTGGAAACGGGATCACGGCGCTCCCCCATCCGGCGTGGTCCTGCTTCCAAAAGAGATCACGTTTCCACAGAAAGGAGCTTTTCCGTGAAACATCAGGATATCATCGCAAAGCTTTCCCTTGAACAAAAATGCGCCCTGCTCTCGGGCAAGAACACATGGCAGACGCAGGAGTATCCCAAGCAGGGCGTGCCTGCCGCGTGGTTTTCGGACGGCCCCAACGGTCTGCGGAAGCAGGCAGGCGCAGCCGACCATCTGGGCTTGAACCCCTCTGTGCCTGCCACCTGCTTTCCCACCGCTGCCACCATGGCAAACAGCTGGGACCCGGCGCTGGGCGAAGAGGTGGGCAGGGCACTGGGCGAGGAGACCGCCGCAAACCGGGTCAACGTGCTGCTGGGCCCGGGCCTGAACCTGAAGCGCAGCCCCCTGTGCGGACGCAGCTTTGAGTATTTCTCCGAGGATCCCTACCTCTCCGGCAAAATGGCAGCCGCCTACGTCCGGGGCATTCAGGCAAACGGTGTGGCAGCCTGTCCCAAGCATTTTGCCGCCAACAGTCAGGAGCTGCGCCGCATGGCCAGCAACTCTGTGCTGGACGAGCGCACCCTGCGGGAGCTGTACCTCACCGCCTTCGAGATCGTGGTCAAAGAGGCGCAGCCTAAAACCATCATGTCGGCGTATAATAAGGTGAACGACACCTACGCCAACGAGAGCAAACACCTGCTGGTGGATATCCTGCGCAAGGAATGGGGCTTCGATGGTGCTGTTGTTACCGACTGGGGCGGCTCCAACGACCATGTGGAGGGCGTGAAGAACGGCTCTACGCTGGAAATGCCCTCCCCGGGTCTGGGCGGGGCACGCAAGCTGCTGAAGGCTGTCGCCGAGGGCAGCCTGACCGAGCAGGAGATCGACCTGCGGGTGGACGAGCTGCTGGAACTGGTGCTTTCCACCACCGCAGCCATGGAAAAAGCACCCCGCAAGTTTGACGAGAAGGCACATCATGAGCTGGCGCGCCGGGCGGCTGCGGAGAGCATCGTCCTGCTGAAAAATGAGGGCGGCATTCTGCCCCTGAAGCACGGCAAAAAGGTGGCACTTATCGGTGATTTCGCCCTCACGCCCCGGTATCAGGGCGCAGGCTCCAGCATGGTGAACCCCACCCGGGTGGACAGCCTGAAGGACGCCATGGAAGCGGCAGAGCTGGAAATGATCGGTTACTGCGCCGGTTACGAGCGCAGCGGCAAGCCTAACAAAGCCTATCTGGACGAAGCCGTTTCGCAGGCAAAGATGGCAGAGGCGGTGATTTTGTGCATCGGTCTGGATGAATCCAGCGAGAGCGAGGGCCTCGACCGCACCCACATCGGCATCCCGGCGGTGCAGAAAGAGGTATTGAATGCGGTCACTGCGGTGAACCCGAATGTAGTGGCTGTGGTCAGTGCAGGCAGCGTTATTGAGACGGACTGGGCTGCGAAGTGCAAGGCAGTGGTGCACGGCTATCTGGGCGGGCAGGCCGGTGCCATGATGGAGGTGCTCACCGGCTGGCAGAACCCCTGCGGCAAGCTGGCGGAGACCATCCCTCTGCGGTATGAGGACACTCCCGCCGCCCGGTATTTCCCCGGCAGAAAGCAGAACGCCGAGTATCGGGAAGGACTGTACGTCGGCTACCGCTACTACGAGACCGCTAACAAGGCGGTGCGGTATCCCTTTGGCTACGGCCTGAGCTATACCACCTTTGCGTACAGCGATTTGAAGGTAAATGCAGAGAAGGTCACCTTTACCCTTACCAACACCGGCAGCGTGGCCGGTGCAGAAATTGCACAACTCTATGTGGCAAAGCCGGATGCAAAAGTATTCCGGCCTGCCAAGGAGCTGAAAGGCTTTGCCAAAGTGTTCCTCAAGGCAGGGGAGAGCAAAGCGGTCAGCATCCCGCTGGACGATAAGGCGTTCCGCTACTGGAACGTAGCCACCGACCGCTGGGAGGTGGAGGGCGGCAGCTATCAGCTGCTGGTGGGTGCCAGCGTGCAGGACATCCGCCTGACCGCTGACATCACCCTGCCGGGCACCGGCGCACCCGACCCCTATGCAGGCAAGGCACTGCCGGATTACTACACTGGTAATGTCCAGAACATCCTGGATGTGGAGTTTGAGACTTTGCTGGGACGTTCCGTTCCAAAGGAAAAAACCGCCATCGACCGCACCATGACGCTGGGTGAGCTGCACCACAGCCGCAGCCCATTGTGCTGGCTGATTGCCGGGGTGCTGACCCTGCTGCTGCGCTCCGGCGAAAAGCGGGGCAAACCGGATCTGAACATCCTGTTCCAGTACAATATGCCCCTGCGGGGTCTGGCACAGATGACCGGCGGCATGATCGGGGACGAGTTTGTGGACGGCCTTGTGCTGGAGGCAAAGGGCTTTTGGGTAGTTGGCATTTTACGTGCACTGGTAGGCCTTTTGCAGAACTTTGTGGCGAACAGCCGCTATCAGGCAAAGCTGGACGAGCAGTCCAGATAAGAGGGGAATCACGATATGAATTTCTGGAATAACTTTGCGGCAAAGCACCCCGCCGCTGCCAAGTGGGTGCGCGAGGGCGGCCTGTTCGTCATCGTGTCCAACCTCATCACCGTGTTCAAGTACCTGCTGCTGCAGTTTCTGCCCAAGGCCTTTGCCAGCCTGCCCATGGTGGATTTCGGCTGGCCGGGCATTGATATCACCCTGTTCGGGGAGACCTT
>CABQHF010000036.1 GCA_902463905.1 uncultured Faecalibacterium sp.
TATGGCAGTCGTTTCTATGAAGCAGCTTCTCGAGGCAGGTGTGCACTTCGGTCACCAGACCCGCCGCTGGAACCCCAAGATGAAGAAGTACATCTTCACCGAGCGCAACGGCATCTACATCATCGATCTGCAGAAGACCGTGAAGAAGCTGGACGAGGCTTACAACTACGTGAAGGAAGTTGCAGCTGAGGGCGGCGACATCCTGTTCGTCGGCACCAAGAAGCAGGCTCAGGAGTCCATCCGTGACGAGGCTCTGCGCTGCGGCATGCACTACGTCAACGCTCGTTGGCTGGGCGGCATGATGACCAACTTCCGCACCATCCGTAAGCGTATCGACCGTATGGATCAGCTGGCTAAGATGAAGGAGAACGGCACCTTCGAGCTGCTGCCCAAGAAGGAAGTGGCTAAGCTGGAGCTGGAGATGGAGAAGCTGGACAAGTACCTGGGCGGCGTCAAGAACATGAAGACCCTGCCGAAGGCTATGTTCATCGTCGATCCTCACAAGGAGCGCATCGCTGTTGCTGAGGCCCGCAAGCTGAACATCCCCATCGTGGCTATCGTTGATACCAACTGCAACCCCGACGAGATCGACTACGTGATCCCCGGCAACGACGACGCAATCCGCGCTGTCAAGCTGATCGCTGGCGCTATGGCTGACGCTGTGCTGGAAGGCAAGCAGGGCAACCAGGAGGCCGCTCCCGCTGAGGATGCAGCAAACGCCTGATTTCCCATCTCACAACCAAACAAACAACGTGTAAGGGAGAATAACAAAAATGGCTATTTCTGCAAAGGACGTTATGGAACTGCGCAAGCAGACCGACTGCGGCATGATGGAGTGCAAGAAGGCTCTGACCGAGGCTGACGGCAACTTCGAGAAGGCAATCGAGATCCTGCGCGAGCGTGGTCTGGCTACCGCTGCCAAGAAGGCTGGCCGTATTGCTGCTGAGGGCATGGTCTACGCTGATTACTGCCCCGAGTGCAAGGTCGGTGTTGTCATCGAGGTCAACGCTGAGACTGACTTCGTTGCCAAGAACGACAAGTTCGTTGACTTCGTCAAGGAGGCCACCAAGGTCATCATGAAGCAGAACCCCGCTGATGTCGAGGCTCTGATGGCTTGCAAGACCGAGGCTGGCGAGACCGTTGACGAGGCTCTGAAGAACCTGATCCTGGTCATCAAGGAGAACATCAAGGTTCGCCGTTTCGTCCGTTACGAGGGCGTCTGCTCTGCATACGTCCACGGCGGCGGCACCCACGGCATCCTGGTCAACTTCGAGACCACCAACGGCATCGAGGCCAAGGACGAGTTCGTTGCTTACGGCAAGGACATCGCAATGCAGGTCGCAGCTGCCAACCCCGGCTATGTTGACGAGGCATCTGTCCCCGCCGAGGTCGTGGCCAAGGAGAAGGAAATCATGCTGGTCCAGATGGCTGGCGATCCCAAGACCGCCAACAAGCCTGAGGCTGTGAAGCAGAAGATGATCGAGGGCAAGATCAAGAAGTTCTTCAAGGAGAACTGCCTGGTCGATCAGGAGTTCGTCAAGGACGGCGACCTGACCGTTGCTCAGTACACCGCTAAGGTCGCTAAGGATCTGGGCGGCGACATCAAGATCGTCAAGTTCACCCGCTTCCAGAAGGGCGAGGGCCTGGAGAAGCGTGCTGACGACTTCGCTGCTGAAGTTGCAAGCATGGTGAAGTAATTTTAGCTTCCGACGCTGAAAACGGGAGCCGCAGTACCTGTTATGGGTGCTGCGGCTCCTTTTTTTGTTTGTGTTTGCCGGGCAGTTGTGCTATCATGGAAAAAATGAAAAGCCCATTTCATTCGGGTTTAGGTTGTGCCAGCCCTTCCGAAGGACAGTTTGAGAATTTTACCGCAGCAATTCTTGCCTCTCCCTTTGGGAGAGGTGGACATGAGCAGCGCGAATGGACGGAGAGGGCGAGGCCGCAAATCAAGGAGAAATACCATGAAAAAGCAAACGATGAAGATAGCAGGCATCCCCGCTGTGCTGTACGGCGAGCGCAGCCGCAGAGTCTATTTATATGTCCACGGCAAAAACGGCTGCAAGGAAGAGGCAGAGCGCTTTGCAAACACCGCTTGCGCAGCAGGCTGGCAGGTGCTGGCCATCGACCTGCCCGAACACGGAGCGCGCAAGGACCGCCCGGAACAGCTGTTGCCGTGGGCGGTGGTGCCGGAAATTCAGGCAGTCTATGCCCGGATGCAGCCGGTCTGGCCGCATATCCGGCTCTATGGGGTCAGCATCGGGGCATGGCTGGCTATGCAGGCATTGCGGGCAGAAAAGCTGGAAAAGGCCCTGCTCGTGTCCCCGGTGGTGGATATGGAAACCCTCATCCTGAGCATGATGCAGGGCGCCCATGTCACCGAAGAACAGCTGAAGGCAGCAGGGGAGATCCCCACGGAGATGGGAGAAACGCTTTCGTGGCCGTATCTGTGCTGGGTGCGGGAGCATCCCCTGCAGTGGCATACACCCACCCAGGTGCTGTACGGCGACAAGGATGCGCTGACCTCCCGTGCGGTGATGGAGCGGTTCCGCCGGCAGAGCGGGGCACATCTGACCATCCTGCAGGGCGGGGAACACTGGTTCCACACTCCGGTGCAGATGGCTGCTGTGCAAACGTGGGAAGAAGCAAACCTTTGATTTTTAAAACGACTGCAAACAAAAATGCCGCTGACGGAAGAAAAGCCGTCAGCGGCATTTTGCCTATTCCGTTAAGCGATGCGCCGATCTGAGAAATCAGACCTTTGCTTCGCTGTTCTGTTCAGCCTTCTGGTAAGCCTTGAAGGAGTGGACCACGATGTTCAGGCCCAGAACGATCAGCAGGACAGCCAGGATCAGCTGCAGGCCGTTTGCGATGAACACAGCGCCCCAGGTGGTCTCGCCAGCGGGGATGGTCACAGAAGCGGCGGTGCTGATGGCCTTGACCATAGCGATCAGGCGCTGCACCAGAGCGGTGAAGGTGACGCACAGCATGATGATCAGCGGGGGGAAGATCATCTTGTTGTTGCGGCCGGTGACCTTCAGGAACACGCACAGGGTAGCCAGCACCAGAGCACTCAGCAGCTGGTTGGCAGAACCGAACAGCGGCCAGATGTTGGCGTAGCCGATCTTGGTCAGGATGAAGCCGAACACCAGAGTGATGATGGTGGAGAAGTACACGTTGCACAGCAGCTTGCGCCAGCCCTCAGCGTGCTCCATGTCATCCACACTGAACAGCTCCTGGAAGCTCATACGGCCGATACGGGCCACAGCGTCCAGGCTGGTCAGGGCCAGAGCGGAAACGCACATGGTCATGAACACGGAAGCAAAGTGCTGGTCCAGGCCAAAGCCCACAAAGAAGCTGGCCACGCCACGGCTGAAGATCTGGAAGGGGGTGCCGTCGGCAGGGGTGCCGTCGGCGGCAGCGGCTGCGCCTGCCACGCACAGGGCGATAACAGCCAGCAGGCTCTCCAGGATCATGGCACCGTAACCGACCTTCAGCATATCCTTTTCATTGGAAACAGTCTTGGAGGAAGTGCCGGAAGAAACCAGGCTGTGAAAGCCGGAAACGGCACCGCAGGCCACGGTAACGAACAGGATGGGGAACATGGTGCCCAGCTTCTCATTGGTGAAACCGGTGAAAACGGGCAGGTTCATGGTGGGGTGTGCGACCAGCAGGCCGACCACAGCACCTGCGATCATGGCCACGAACATGAAGGTGGTCATGTGGTCACGGGGCTGCTTCAGCAGCCACATGGGCAGCACGGCAGCGAAGAAGATGTAAACGAAGGTGATGTAGCTCCATGCAGCCTTGCCCAGAATGACAGGAGCGTTTGCGCCAACCACGAAGGACAGCACGATGAACACGATGCTGATGACGTTTTCTTTCCAGCCGGTGAAGTGGAACTTGTTCTGCAGCAGGCCAAAGACCACTGCGAACACCATGAACATGATGGAGACCATGCCGGCAGCGCCGTTGGTCTGAGCAGCTTCCACCAGAGCACCGTCGGTGCCGTAGGCGTTGAAGGTGCCTGCGACCATGTCTGCGAAGGCAGCGATGACGATGCCGCAGAACAGCCAGCAGAACAGCAGGAACAGCTTGCGGCCGGTCTTGCCGATGTACTTCTCGATCAGCATGCCCATGGACTTGCCATCATTTTTGACGGAAGCGTACAGAGCGCCGAAGTCGGTGACAGCACCAAAGAAGATGCCGCCGATCAGGACCCACAGCAGGACGGGCAGCCAGCCGAAAGCGGCAGCCTGGATGGCACCGGTGACAGGGCCTGCACCGGCAATGGAGCTGAACTGGTGGGCAAACACCGTCCAACCGTCGGTGGGAACATAGTCCCGGCCATCCTCATGGACAACAGCCGGGGTCTTGGCGGTGGGGTCGATGCCCCACTTGTTTGCCAGCCAGCGGCCGTAGAGTGCGTAAGCACCGAACAGACACACGGCGGCGATCAATACGATGACCAGCGTATTCATTGTTTTTACCTCTTTCCTTTTTTTCACGCGGCAAACCGGCCAGGTGCACAGCGCCGTCCGGCAGACGAAGCAGGGCCGCAGGGTGTAAAAAAGCCCTCGTCCATCCGGAAGATCTTCCTTGGGAGGAAAATCTTTCCCGAAGACGAAGGCTCACACATCCACTGCACAATGTGGATGATTTGCTCCGCGGTACCACTTCGCTTGCTGTCTGTGGACAGCCACTCCCACGCATGGCGCATCTGCCATGCTGCCCGGTAACGGGGGCTGGACGGCGTTGCATTACTCAGGACGGTCAAGGTCCCGTTCACACACGCTGCTTGCAGGGGAGGGTCATTTGCTCCTGACTACCGCCGTTGCATCAAAAAGGGCGGCTCGCTGAAAGAGGGTGCTGCAAATGATCATGTCCTGTTCGTCGCATTTGCCGAATGATTGCTCCTACTTTAGGGCAGAATTCATAATTTGTCAATATAGTTCCGGGAAGTTCGGAGGATGCGCCAATTCGGCAAAGAAGTTCCAAGAAAATTTTAGGTGATTTTTATTCACATGTGAAAAGAGCTAAATTGAACAGTGCATTTCCTGAAAAGAGTTCACGCAGAATACTTGACTTTCACACTTTGAAGTGCTAAAGTAATAACACGATGAACCGACCCGATGTGATCAGAAGAAGGAGAACTGTTATGGCCGAGAAAAATCCCAGAAGAAACGAAACCATCGACGCGCTGTTCGACGCGATCCTCAGCCTGGAAACGCGGGAAGAATGCTACGATTTCTTCGAGGATCTGTGTACCGTCAAGGAGATCTCGGACATGGCGCAGCGTCTGGAGGCAGCAAAGCTACTGCTGGACGGCAGCACCTACGAGCAGATCGTAAAAACGGTGGAGATCAGCACTGCCACCATCAGCCGCATCAACCGCTGCATCCAGTACGGCACCGGCGGCTACCGGCAGACCATTGAAAAGGTGCGCGAAAAGCAGCAGTAACGCCGCCACACGGCAGGGCATAGGATGGGGCGTGCAAACCCTCTTGACCGGAAAGGATGGTATTCTATGCCTGCTGAAATCTGTACCCGCTCCCAGTGTCCGGAGATGCCCAAGGTCACGCTGGACCAGGCTGTGATCGACCTGGTGGAGAGCATCGCCCTGCAGGAAACGGCTCTCAGCCACATTCTGTGCGCCGAAAGCCAGAAGATGAAGGTGGCCATGGGCCTGGATGGGCTGGACTTGTGCAAGCTGCTGGAGGTCAACGACTCGGCAACCAACATGGTGCACGCCGTGGCCAACCTGGAGCTCGTGCTCAAGGATAAGCTGGAGTTCATCTCCAACAACCTCTACTATCCGCCTTCCGGCAGCGGCTGTTCCGCTGACCAGTAAGGCCCTCTGCCTGCCCGGGTGCCGGGCGGGCATTTTTGTTTACCGTCTCTTCACGGAAAGTTTGCATAAAAACCGGAAAATGCATTTGTTGGAATTGCTGAGGCGGTCAATCTGTGCTATACTATAGACTGTATCACCATGAAAGTGAGGAAACCGCAATTGCTGCATTACGATGCCATCCTGTTTGACGTGGACGGGACCCTGATCGATTCCGCTCCCGGCATTCTCCATACATTGGAAGAGGTCTTTCAGAAAATGGGCGTGGACGTCACCGGCGTCAACCTGCGCCGCTATCTGGGCCCGCCGCTGCGCAAGAGCTTCGGCGAGCACTTCACCGAGCTGGACAAGATCGAGCAGGCCACCCGCCTCTACCGCGAAAGCTACGCGGTGAAGGGCAGCCACGAATGCGCCGCGTACCCCGGTGCAGCGGAAATGCTGCAGCGCCTGAAGCGCGCCGGACTGCTCCTGTGCACCGCCACCTCCAAGCCCACCAAGGTGGCCACCCCGATTTTGGAGGAAAAGGGTCTGGCTCCGCTGTTTGACTTCATCGGCGGCGCGTCCATGGATGAAAGCCGCGATACCAAAACCGACGTGGTGCGCTATGTGCTCAGCCAGCCCATGCTGCAGGGCAAGCGCGTGCTGATGGTCGGTGACCGCAACGACGATATGCGCGGCGCAGCAGACTGCGGTCTGGATGCAGCCGGTGCGTTGTATGGCTATGGCAGCCGCGAAGAGCTTGCGCCCTTCCACCCGGTGCTGCTGGCGGAAAGCTGCGCAGACCTGGCCGACCAGCTGCTGGGACAGCGTGCCTGAACAAACACGCGCAGAACAAAGGGAATGGTGAAAATATCATGAGACAGAATACACGACCGGAAAAACAGTCGCTGACGCCCATGCAGAAGCAGGCAGTGCTGGTGTGCATTGTGTGTGCACTGGCAGCCTTGCTGACCATCGGCATCACCCTGACCCTGATCCACCGCGGCAAGGAGCCGGCAGCCTCTTCGGAGCAGCCGGGCACCGAGCAGCCGGCAGATGATACCAACATCTCGGATCATTACCAGATCAATGAACAGTCCAGCGCCCTGCTCACCGAGACGGCGGACGCAGGCGAAAACTACCAGAATGAGACGCTGTTCATCGGTGACTCCAACACGGTGCGCCTGTATGCCAACGGCCTGATCAGCCTGCAGCAGTTCTGCGCCAAGGAGGGCATCGGCACCAATGCCGCCCTCAACGAGGCTATCGTCACCTTTAAAAAGGACAGCAGCCGCTACACCATCGCGCAGGCTGTGGCCAGGATGAAGCCCCGCCGCGTGGTCATCATGCTGGGCACCAACGACACTGGCATGGCCGTGGAGGATTTCATCAGCAATTACAAGCAGCTGGTGCAGGCCATCCAGACCAGCTACCCCTACACCGACATCATCGTCAACACGGTGCCGCCGGTGCCTGCCGACCACTCCAACTATCCCAACATGGACCAGACCAGGATTGACGACTTCAATATGGCATTGCTGTCCATGTGTGAGGAAATGGGCCTGAAGTTCCTCAACACGGCCGAAGCCCTCAAGGATTCCACCGGCTACGGCAACGCCGACTATTACCAGAGCGGCGACATCCACCTCAAGACCTCCGGCCTGAAGGTGCTGCTGAACTACCTGCGCACCCATGCCTACGAGACCGAGGACCGCCGCCCGGACACCAACAACATTCCCAGCCGCGCCGAATATGTGCCCGACCCCAGTTCTGCTGTGGCTTCGTCCAGCAGTGAGGTGACCTCCTCTTCTTCCGAAGTGCAGGAGGACACCACCCAGTATCAGGCATCCTACCGCGTGGATAAGACCGGCGGCGGTACCCTGAGCGCCGGCAATGACAACGGCAAGACCACACTGACCTACAGCGTCGGTGCAAGCCAGTCGGTCAGCGTCACGGCGGTCCCGGCATCGGGCCATGTGTTCGTCAAGTGGAGCGACGGCGTGACCAACAAGACCCGCACGGATGCCAACTTCAAGCAGAATTTGGATGTGACCGCCGTGTTTGCTGCCGCCTCGGTGCAGATCAGCAGCAGCGGCAAGGCTGCAGTGGGCGGCAGCTGCACCTTCCACGCGAAGATCAGCGGCAAGTATCTGGAGGCAGATTCCATCCGCTGGTATGCCAACGGTGTGGAGGCTACTTCTGCCGCAGGCCAGACCAGCGTGACGGTGCCCATTACGGCTGAGATGCAGGGCACTACCTTCAAGGTCTACGCAGTGGTGAGCTACAACGGCAGCACCGTCACCAGCAACACGCTGGAGATCACGGTGCCCGGCACCCCGGCAGGCTCTTCGAGCAGTTCCAGCTCGTCCAGCACCAGCAGCTCTTCTTCCGGCAGCACTGCTTCGTCTGGTACTTCCGGGGCTTCCTCCGGAAGTACATCCGGTTCTTCTTCCTCTTCTTCGGAAAAGGAATCCATCAGCAGCTCTTCCAACGGCACCGACAGCACCAGCTCCTCTCACAGCTCGTCGCACAGTTCTTCTTCGTCGGAGGCCGGAAGCGGCAGCACCTCGCACAGCAGCAGTGCGGCCGCCAGTTCCTCCCACAGCAGTTCCGAGAGCAGCTCTCACAGCAGTGCTTCCTCTGAGAGCCCGGCTCCCAAGGCAGAAGCCGAAAATGACACGGCCGAAGAACCGGCAGCCCGCTCCTGAGCGCAGAACCCTTTGCCCCTGCGCCGCATAGGCTGAGGGGAAGGGAGGCGGTTCGATGTTCTGGGAAGAGCCGCGGGTGCCGGGCCTGCCCGGTGCAGAAGATGTGACCGACGGCAGCGTGGATTACTACGATACCGATTGGGAAACTGTAGAAAACGGTGCACTGGAGGAGGAAATGCAGAAATGCAATGCCACTCCCTGCACCGCCCAAACAACCTGTTCAGAAAACAAACCGGAACAAACCGACGTACAGGCGTATGAAATGATTTCGGAATGAACAGAAGCCAGCTCTGCCCACCGCAGGGCTGGCTTCTCCCTGTTGTAATGCCCGCCCTGCAAAGCGGGCCGGAAAAGGAAATGAGGGGATATTATGGCAAAATACTATTGCATCCTGTTTGATGCGGACAATACGCTGCTCAACTTTGACGCCGCCGAGAGCAAGGCACTGGCCGAAACGCTGGTGAACTACGGCATCGAGCCGGACGCCGAAACAGTGCAGACCTACCGCACTATCAATGAGGAACTGTGGCGTCAGCTGGAAAAAGGCCAGATCCGCCGCGAAAAGCTGCTCAACGAGCGGTTCAGCCGCTTCCTCAAAGCCATTGACGCCGCCGGAGACGGCGCAGAGATGAACCGCTATTATCTGGAGCAGCTGTCCACCCACCCGGACCTGATGAACGCCGAGGTGCTGGACGTGCTGCGGGAGCTGTCGGAGGTGGCCACACTGGCCGTGGTGAGCAACGGCGTCCACAAGGTGCAGACCCGGCGGTTGGCCGAGAGCGGCGTGTCCAACTTCATGGAGGATGTGTTCATCTCCGAGAAGCTGGGCTGCGAGAAGCCCGGTGCACGCATCTTTGACGCCGCCCTGCGGGCACTGGGCGTGGAGAACCGCGAGCATGTGCTGATGGTGGGCGACAGCCTGACCAGCGACATCCAGGGCGGTGCAAACGCCGGGCTGGACACCTGCTGGTTCAACCCCAACCACACCGAGAACCCGGGCAAGGTGATCCCCACCTACGAGATCGCCAGCCTGGAAGAACTTTATCCGCTGGTCATGGAGCAGGACGAGCTGGCCAATGTGGGGCAGAAGAACCGCCGCCACCAGTGCTGAGCCCCTGCGGGACCGCAGCAGAACAGAATGGATTGAAACAATGCTGATACATTTAGAAAAACTTGGAAAGAGCTTTGGCGAAAAAGTCGTGCTGCACGATGTGACGGCCAGTGTCGAGCGGGAGGACCGTATCGGCATCGTGGGCCAGAACGGCGCGGGCAAGACCACGCTCCTCAAGATCCTGACTGGAGAATATCAGGACTATGACGGGGAATTCAGCGTGACCCATGGTGTGACGCTGGGCTACCTGGAACAGAACGCCAAACTGGACCCCACGCTGGACATCTACGGCGAAATGCGCGCCACCTTTGCGCCGGTGCTGGACGCCATGGCCCAGATGCAGGTTTTGGAGCGCAAGATGGCAGCCCAGCCCGACAACACCGACCTGCTGGCCCAGCACGACGCACTGCAGAACATCGTGGATGCCGCCGACGGCTACAACATGGATGTCAACATCAAAAAGGTGCTGTCCGGCATGGGCTTTGCGCAGGATACCTGGGAAAAGAACATTGCCGTGCTTTCCGGCGGTGAGCTGACCCGGCTGCGTCTGGCAAAGCTGCTGCTGGAAAAACCGGATGTGCTGATCCTGGACGAGCCCACGAACCACCTGGACTTTGCCACCATGGAATGGCTGGAAAATTACCTCAAGGGCTATTCCGGCGCGGTGCTGGTGGTCAGCCACGACCGCTATTTCCTGGACAATGTGTGTACCAAGATCTGGGAGGTTTCCTTCCAGACCATGACCACCTACAAGGGCAACTTCTCGGCTTACCTGCCGCAGAAGGAGGCCGCTGACGCCCTGCGCCAGAAGCAGCACGATGCCGACGTGGCCCTGGCCGAAAAGCTGCAGGACTATGTGGACCGGAACCTGGTACGGGCCTCCACCACCAAAATGGCCCAGAGCCGCCGCAAACAGCTGGAAAAGCTGGAGATCACCGAAGCACCCAAGGACGAGACGAACCAGCTCAAATTCCGCTTTGAATACGATGTGGAACCCTGGAACGAGCTGGTGATGCTCAAGAACCTGACCATCAAGATCGGGGACCGCACCCTGCTGGAGCCCTTTACCTATACGGTGTGCCGCGGCCAGCGGCTGATCATTGCCGGCCCCAACGGCGCGGGCAAATCCACCCTGATGCAGGTGCTGGACGGCAAGCGCCGCCCCTCCGGCGGCATGGTGCGTCTGGGCACCGGTGCACGGCCCAGCATCTTTGCCCAGCAGCAGAACCGTCTGGGACAGGGCAGGGTCATCGACGTGATCTGGAACAAGTACCCCCGTATGACTGAGCTGGAGGTGCGCAGCCATCTGGCCAAGCTGGGCTTCCGGGGCGATACGGTGTTCAAGCCTTGCGAGGCACTGTCCGGCGGCGAGTTGGCCCGCCTGCGCTTTGCGGAGATCGTGCTGGAGCGGCCCAACCTGCTGTTCCTGGACGAGCCCACGAACCATCTGGATATCTACACCCGCGAGAACCTGACCGAGGCCCTCATGGCCTACACCGGCACGCTGCTGCTGGTCACCCATGACCGCCACCTGATGAACAGTCTGGCCTGCCCGATTTTGTATCTGGAAAACGGCAAGGCCACCCTCTATCCCAGCTACGACGCCCTGATGGGCCGTGCCGCCCCGGCCCCGACCGCGCAGAAGGAGGCCGGCCCTGCCAAGGTGGGCTATGGCAAGGAGCAGCGCCGCCGCCGTGCGGAGCTGCGGGCCAAGATCAAGGCCTGCGAGGACGAGATGGAGGCCTGCGGTGCCCGCGAGGTGGAGCTGGACAACGAGATCAATTCCCCGGAGGTGTACAACGACCCCGACCTGCTGCGCCAGAAGAGTGACGAACTCAGCGACCTGCGCTTCCATCAGGAGGAACTGTTTGCCGCATGGGAAGCCGCCATGGAAGAGCAGGAAAGCTACGAGCAGTCCCAGACTGAAGAGTAAAGGAGCACAGAACTCATGCCGAAGAATTCGCGCAGCTATGAAAAAACACGGCATATCGCCCTGTCGGGCCTGTTGTTCGCGCTGGCCATGGCGCTTTCGTTCATTGAAGGCTCGCTGGTCATTCCGGGCCTTCTGCCCGGCATGAAGCTGGGCCTTGCCAACATCGTGGTAATGTACGCTCTGTTCTTCATGGGTGTCAAGCAGGCGCTGGTGCTGGACGTGCTCAAGGCACTGTTCGTTTTTCTGGTGTCCGGCTTCACGGCGGGATTCCTCTCGCTGTGCGGCGGCCTGTTGTCGCTGCTGGTCATGGCCGTGCTGTACTATGTGGTGCCGGTGCGGCCCACCTGGTTCATCCTTTCGGTTTGCGGCGCACTGGCCCACAATGTGGGGCAGCTGCTGGGGGCCGGCGTTATCATCTCGTCGTCGCTGTCACTGTACTATGCGCCGGTCATGCTGGTGCTTGGCCTGGTAATGGGCGCACTGACGTCCATTACCCTCAAGGCACTGCTGCCGGCACTGGGGCGGCTGGGGTTCAGCACCCGCGAAAAGCGGGGCGAATAACCGACGCCACTGCGGCAGCGGTTGCATTTTGACCGGAAATCAGTATAATAAAGAAACAAACGATTTTGATTTTATGAGAAAACCCCAGACTGACAGGGCTGCCGGACAGAACCATCCATCGGCAGCCGGGAGGTGTTTGCATCATGTCTGAAAAAGTAACGATCAAGGCAGAGCGTCGGGAACTGCATCTGCCCGCCATCGCCCTGCGTGGGCTGGTCGTATTCCCGAATAATCTGGTCCACTTTGAGGTGGGCCGCGAAAAGAGCATCGCTGCGGTGGAGTGGGCCATGGCCAACAACTCCAATGTGTTCCTTGTGGCACAGAAGGAGATGGAACTCAGCGACCCCACCCAGGAGGATCTGTTTGCCTACGGCGTTGTGGCCGAAGTCAAGCAGGTGCTGCGCGTCTCGGAGGATCTGGTCAAGGTGCTGGTGGAGGGCAAATACCGTGCCAAGCTCACCGAGCTGGACACCACCGGCGATTTCCTGCTGGCTTCCGTGCGCCCGGCTCCGGTGCGTGCCGGCAAGGCCGAGGACGCTGTGGAGACCGAAGCCCTGCTGCGCGCCCTGAAGAGCGGCTTTGACGAGTATCTGGGCATGAACCCGCGTCTGGCCAAGGACGTGGTGTTTACCATCGTGTCCAGCACCGACCCGGAGTTCCTCAGCGAGTACATGCC
>CABQHF010000037.1 GCA_902463905.1 uncultured Faecalibacterium sp.
GGCAGGGGCTTGTGTGGGCGGGCGGGTGCGCCGCGCTGGCGCTTGCTGCCAATACCGACTACAGCGCCAGTGGCGTGCTGATCATCTGCGCCCTGTACCTCACCCGCGCAGACCGCAAGCGGCAGTGCCTTGTGGGCGCAGTGCTGTTTTTATTCGAGCTCACCGCTCCGCTGGCCTTTGTGCTGGTCTGGTTCTATAACGGACAGCGCGGTGCGTGCAGTCCGCTGCAAAAAAAGGCCTTTTACTGGTTCTACCCGGTGCATCTGGCCCTGCTGGCCTGCATCACCAACCTGCTGCTGTGACGCGGAAAAGGGCACCGGCCTTTCAAAAGCCGGTGCCCCTTCTTTTTTGCGCACAAAAATGGAAAAAGCCCGGTGATCTCAATGGATCATCGAGCTTTTTCTTGGCGGAGTAGGAGGGATTTGAACCCTCGCGCCGTTGTTTAGACGACCTACGCCCTTAGCAGGGGAGAAAAATCAAGCACTTTCAAACGAACTGCCGCACAAAAAAGGAGTGCTCATGTAATGTTTTGGAAGTGCATTTTCTCGTCATCTGCCATCAATCCCCCATTTTATGCCCCGCCGCATTTCAGCAAATTCCGACCTTTTGCAACGCTTTTCAGCGCTTTTGGCACAATTCGACACTTTTCGTTTACACTCTTTCTTGGATATTCCACAAGTCGGAAAGGATGTGTTTAAAAGTGCCCATCACTGATTCTTCCACGCTCTCGCTGCGCATTGCTCAGACACTCCGGCCTCTGGGCATCATCCGCAGTATGCGTTCTTACTCCATCATTGCCGACTGCCTGCAGCTCATCTGGGAGCAGGAGGACCGGCTGGAAGCTGTCCAGAAAGAGGTCTATGAGCCGATTGCTGACAAGCAATGCAGTGACTGGACGGCCATTCAAAGCACCATCCGGCGTGCCGCGCAGACCGCATGGCACACCAATCCTTCCCGTGTGCAGGAACTGGCGGGCTACCCGTTGGACGGTTGCCCCAGTGCTGTACAGTTCCTCGAAATGCTGTACAACGATCTTGCACGCGGCTGATCACTTCAACTTGTTCATCGCGTCCAGCTTTTCTTCCAGCGGGATGTGGGTGTAGCCCAGCGTGACTGCATAGTCCGTGTGACCCAGCACTTCCTTTATAATGGCCGGGGCGACCTTCTCCACAGCCAGCAGCGTAGCCGTGGTGTGGCGCAGGCAATATGGCGTCATGTCTGGCTGCAAACCCACACGCTGGGCCATGTCGTGCCACTCGGCATAGAAGGTTTTCTCGTCCACCTCACACAGGCGCTTGGTGCCGCTGCGGTAGGCTTCCCGCACAAGCGGCATGATCTTGTCCGGGAAGATGATCTGCCGGGCCTTGCCGGCATCCGTTTTGATGCCGCCGGTGCAGTACTGCTCGGCCAGATGGGTGTTTGCCTTCAGGATGGTCAGCATCTCACCGGTGCGCATTCCGGTGTAGGCCATGATGAGCCAGTACCGGCTAAACTCGTGGCCGGCATCGTAGTCCTGCCAGATTCGCTGCACCTCGTCCTCGGTCAGGGCGGTGCGTGTGCTGGCGCTGATCGGCGGAAGATCCAGCAGCTTGGAGTAATCCTTATCGGCATACTCGTACTTGAGGGCCAACGTGTACATCTTACCCAGCAGGGCCTTGATATCCCGCTTGGGGTAGTACCCGCCCTCACGGGCGTCCACGATCGGCTGCAGATGCGCATAGCGCAGGTTCCGGATCTTGGCGTTCTTCAGCGGTTCCAGTGCCGCCCAGGCCGTGCGGTAGTGGCTGGCCTTGTCCTTGCTCAGCTTGGGCAGGGTCTGCGCACAGATCATCTCCCACAGCTCCTGCAGGGTGGCATCCTGGGCAAACTTCTGCCCGTTCAACACCAGCTCCCGCATTTCCGGCAGGGCCTGCACGGCATCCCGCTTGGTTTTGAAGCCGCTGCGGATCTTGTGGTAACGCACGCCATCCTTATAGATGTTGATCTCGGCACGCCACTTGCCAGCATTGCCGTACTGGTAGACACTCCCCTCCCCGTTCGACCGGGCACGAGGCTTCCGTGTGGCCACCAGCTTTGCGCCGCACCAACAGCACCATGCTGCACCGTCTGGCAGTTCTTTGCGGCATTTCGGGCATTCAAACATTGTTTTCACCTCCAAAAGGGTACACTTTGACAAGCCTGCCCTTTTGGAGTACAATAACAGTTGGTTAGGTTGTCTTGTACCCTTGTGGGCAAGCCATTCTATAAACGCTCTCGGTGTTGGTAGCACCGGGGGCGTTTTTGTTTTGTTTTTAAATCAAAATCATGCTATACTTTAGCACAATTTTGATGTATAATAATAACAAGAGAAATAATCGAAAGGAGCCATCTCCGTGAATTCCATCAAAATCCACATCAAAGATAAAAACTCTTTTGTCGCCGTCAACGGCACCGAAATCAGCAATGTGCTTGCTTACGAAGTCAAGCAGGATGGTGATCACTGGGGTGCGCACATTCGTCTTGATTTCATTGCTGATGGTGACATCGATCTCGACATCAGCCAGACAGCTTCGCCGCAATAACGTCCTTTGCAATGTCAGCCAGTGCTGTCAAGGCCACAGTCCCAAGCGCTTTCGCTTGCTTCTTCACCTTGTTCCACACCGTTGCGTCCCTGATCTGGTCAAGGAATTCATGCCCTTTATACGTCATTCCATGGACCGTCACTCCGACATGACGAATATAGCGCTCTTTCTCAATTTCCAGATAGCCTGCATCGCCCAGCATATAGCAGGCATAGCAGATCTCGTCCTCCGTGTAGGCTGGCAGCTTTGCATGGAGTGTTCCCTCCGTGATGTGATCCGCCAGCCCCGCTGCTTCGACCTGCAGCAGAACGTCACGAATGCAGTCCTGATTTAAAGTCAATCTTGGTTTCCTCCTTTCCTGCCCGGTCATGCTGCAACATGGCCGGGCGTTTTTTTGTTTTGTAAAATTTATCCATCGAAATTTTCAATGGCATCTTCTCTTGCATCAAACACCAAACAGTTGTATAATATGCACGAAAGTTACAACCATCAAGGAGATGCACAAAAGATGACACGCCAAGAACTGATCAACGCCATCATGGAACTGCTGGAACGGGCTGACTACCGCAAATTGCGCCTTGTGTGGGTCTGTGCAAAGCGCCTGATCGACTGACCTTCCAGCACTTCGGGGAGAACCTTTTACGGGTTCTCCTCTTTTTTTTGTGTCAGCTTTTCAGCCATACGCTCCAGCAGCTCCCAGTCCGCCGGGTCAAGCCCTGCCAGCATCTCCAAAAAGCGCTTTTTGAAGGTGTCGTCATCATCACGAACTACACCGTTGATGAAATCTTCGATTTTCTCCGACCGGGCATCCTCACCCAGGTGCATCTCACCTTCACCAGTGCGAAGCCACTCTTCGCGGATGCCGAACTTATCGCAGATATCTTTAATAGTGCGGTCGCTAGGCACTCGAGAACCGTTTTCTAACATCCATAAGTAATTGCGGGACAAATTGATTTTTTCGGCAAACTGCTCCTGTGTCAGCCCCTCATGCTTTCGCACTGCTTCAATTCGTGCATTCAAATTGCTCACCTCCTTCTAACATGTATTATAGTCGCAAAATCTAACAGTGTCAACATTTATTTTGCAAAGTCCGCAAAAAAGCTCTTGCAAAATCTAACTTAGTGTGATATATTGTTCTCACAGAGTTAGCATTTCAACGCAAACCCAGTCAACCACAAGGAGGTACATATCACTATGACTGACATCATCTTATCCACTCAGAACGGCGAACCGGTGGCATCCAGCCGGGACATCGCCAAGCGCTTCGGCAAGGAGCACAAGAATGTGCTGCAAGCCGTCGCAAATCTCGTGGCTGAAAATTCAGCCGCCAAACCCATGTTCCACCAATCAACCTTTGAGAACCGGGGCCGTCAGTACCCCATGTATCTGATGAACCGGGACGGGTTCAGCCTGCTGGCCATGGGCTTTACCGGCAAGGAGGCCGTGCAGTGGAAGCTCAAGTACATTCAGGCCTTCAACGCCATGGAAAAGCAGCTGGCCGAGCAGCACAAAGAACTGCAGGCCCAGAAGGACGCCGATATCCAAAGCGCCATTGACCGGGTGATTGAAGCCCGCAAGCAGCTGGCCGAGCACACCGCCTTTCTGGAAGAGTGCCGCAAGGGCCGGGACGGAAGCAAGGCCCAGTACCTGCAGATCAAGGCTTTGTGTGGACAGGCAAAGGCGATTTACAGTAAAGACTGCAACACAGTCCGAACCATGGAAGAGGTCGTGCGAAACACCCAGAGCTTCTTGACCAGCTCCATCGACACCCTGACCATTGTAGCCAAAGGCTACCCGTTCTATGCCGCTCTGATGGACAGCCTGTTGGACGGGCTGGAAGAGAAGAACACCTGATACGCGGGGGTGAACCAACAAAAGGAGGTGACACAATGAAAAAAAACAATTTACAGGAAACAAAATCCGCCAGAGTGATGCAAGTCATTGAGACCGTCTCTCTGGCGGGCGATGGTACAGATGCACGACCCGTGTATGAAGTTCGTCAGTATTGGAGCCCTAACGGAAACCTGCTGGCGAAATCGGGTTCTCCCGAAATGGAGCAAAACCTGAGCGACTTTTCGACTGCACAGCTCGTGGAAGAACTGGTCAGAAGGAACGGCGTGACAGCAGAGAGCAACTGGCTTTGCCGGGCATCCAGCTACGCCATTGTAATTCAGCTGAAATTGAATAAGGAGGAATGCCCGCCGTGCTTGCGTTAAAGTTGATTCCCGTGCTCTGGGCTGCCGTTGTCCTGGGCAATCTGCTCACAAAGAAACTTGTGCCGGAACTTATGACGTGGTATCCCGTCTATTCAATCATTGTTGGCGTACTGACGACTGCGTTCCTCGCAAGTCTCGCAGTTGGATAACAATTTTATTCAACAGTTCAACTTTCATCGAAAGGAGGTCCTGACCTGTTGAAGTGCGTTTTACCAAGCGTTCCAAAGACACCATGTCTGCTTGCAACTCTTTTGGTGCATAGTACATCGCCAATGCCGAATGAGAACCAAACTCACTAAGATTTTCATGAGTACCAGACTGAATGGCAGCGCCAGCAGCGCGAATATATCCTTCATAGATTTCGCGCTCTCTTTTTAACTGCTCTTCCCGTTCCTGATGATCGTATTCCATCTGCTTCATTTTCCGCTGATGCTTGTTGTTAAAGTACGCTGTCAGCGCAGGAGAAAACAGAGAGCAAAATGCTACAACCATTGCAACCAGGCCAGACCAGTCCGAAACAGACATTCCTGCATTTACCGTAGGTTCCATTATTACCACCTCCCTTCTGCCCCTATTTTACCGCAGGAAAGAAGCTCGCACAACCCACCTGATGATGACCTCCGGCAAAGGTCGAAACCGCTCCGATCGGGGCGGTCGTGGGAGCCACCCACAGAAAGGAGTGCTACATATGGCACGCAATAAGAACAACACCCTGAACCCCGCCATGTATGACCTTACCCAGCAGGACGTGGATCGTGTGATCCGCATCCACAGCATGTGCAAGGGCATGGATGAGGACGCATTCGAGCAGATGGAGACCGCAGCCGAATCCATCAAGCTGGTTTCCAGCCTGAAGCAGCTGGCAGGGCGGCCCGTGGCGTGAAGGGAGCTTGACTATGGAAAAGACCCCGTTCCCCACCACGCTGGACGAGCTGGAGACCTACCCCCAGCAGACCCTGACCGCCGAACAGGTGGCGCAGTTCCTGGGCTGCAGCGTGCAGTCCATCCGCAGCCAGGCGCAGATCGACGCCGGAGCCCTGGGCTTCCCGGTGATCCTGTACGGCAGCACCATCCGCATCCCGCGTCTGGGCTTTATCTACTTCATGCGCTACGGCCGCACCAGCGTCCAGAAGCGCAGCTACAAGTAAGGAGGACACCAATGAAGATCAAATCCACCGTTTTGCAGGTGCTGGCAGCCGCCAGTCTGGGCGTGGGCCTGCTGTACGGCATGGGGCTGGAGGGAACCTTCCAGACCGGCGGCACCGTCTCGGACGGCGAGTTCGTCACCGCCATGGTGCTGATTCTGGCAGCCCTTGCCCTGATGCGCATCAGCTTTGCCGTGCAGGACGCCGAGGAGCGGGCCAGCAAGAAAGTCCACAAGGAGCCCCAGAACACCGTCAAGGGCAAGCGGAAGGTGGGGTAACCCCCATGCCTGACCTTGTCAACAATGCCTTTTGGTATACGGTCTGGGACGCCAAGAGCGGTGACCTGATTGCCAGCGGCACGGCTGCCATGTGCGCCCGGCGGCTGGGCTACGCCAGCGCCAACAGTTTTGCCGCTTCCGTCTGCCACTGGCTCAAGGACGGCAGGCAGCACGTCAAGTACATTTGCCAGCGGGAGCTCATCCCGCGCAGCGAGGTGGACAGCCTGCCGCAGATGCACCATAAGCACAAAAAGCCCGCCGGTGTTGGAGCACCGACGAGCTGCAAGGGATGATGGATTCGCCAATCACATCACCCCGAAGGATAACACATTTTCGGAGGAAATGCAAATGGATATGATCAGCAAGAAGCTGGCGAACGACCGGCTGTACGCCTACCACGGCGGCCGGTTCTGGTTCTGGGACGAGGGACGCAGCATCTGGAAGGAAAGCCACCTGCTGGCCAAGAAGTACAACCTGAACCACGAATATGATAAGCTGCTCACCCCGGAGGACTTTCTGTCGGATCCGTCGCAGTTCCAGGCGCTGGAGGACTACGAGGTGGACTACATCCTGAAGAACGCTCTGCAGAATGCTCAGCCCTGCCAGAACGCTCCCATCGACCCGGTGGAAGAAACGGCAGTGGTGCCCACACAGGACGCCTCCCCGGCGGCCACGACCGAGGACAAGCCCACCGCGTTTGATTATTCCGGGCTGGATGCCCAAACCGTGGACGCGCTCCACATGGCCGAAAACCAGTACACGCAGGGCAAAAAGATGGCCGAGACCGGCCTGCGCTGGATGGTCAACGCCGTTGCCATGGCACATGATACGCTGTGTGGCACCGTTGTCCAACAGTTGGACAACGGTAAATTCGCCCCGAAGGATGATACTTTCCGGGCATGGTGCGCCAGCATCTCGCTCAGTAAGTCCTCTGCCTATAACCTTCTGCGGGTTGCCGAACGGTTCGGCAACATCGAACTGGACGGCAAGTCCATTCTGGATGTACAGCCCGCCACCCTGCTGTACGAAGCAGCCAAGCCCAGCGCCCCGGAAGAGCTGGTACATAAGGTCACGACCGGCGAGATTACAAGTAGCGCGGAATACCGGGCTATCCTCAAGGAAAATCAGCAGCTCCGTACCGACAGGGTGAATGCCCTGAACCGGGCAGATCATATAGCAACGCAGCTTCAGGCCAAGGAATCCGAGCTCGCCAAGACCCAGGCGGACCTTGACCACGAGATCAGCCAGAACGATGCCCTACTGGACGAGAAGGGCCGCCTGCTCCGGGAGTGCGAAGCCAGCAAGAAAGCCCGTATGGATGCCGAGAACCGTGCCGACACGGCTGAGGGCAGTCTGACCGCCGCCATGGCCGACGTGCAGGGCCTGACCGAGCAGAACGCCAGGCTGAATGCCGAGAAGGAGCAAGCCGAGGCCCGCGCCCACAAAGCCGAGGACGCCCTGAAGCATCAGCCCATTACCGCCGTGGTGGACGAGGAAGAGGTGGACCGCCGTGCCGCAGAAAAGGCGTTGGGTCTTGCGGATGCCCGCAACCGGGAGCTGCAGGAAGAAAACGACCGCCTGAAAAAGAACAGCGCCCAGCTGGAACGCCGGATGAAGGCCGTGACCAGCCGGATGAACGACCTTGGACAGACCGACTTTGAAACCGCCAATCACTGCCCGGAGGCAATGCTTTCCATCTGGAACAGCTGCAAGGGCAGCTATTCCCGCCTGACGGATGAGGACCTGGAAAACACCTTCCAGTACATCTGCAACACCCTGAACAGCATCCGGCAGGAAGCCGCATTGCTCTGCCGCCAGCCGGAGGGCTACGACGGAGGTGCCGCCTGATGAACCCGATGTATGACCTTGCCCTGGACGGCTACGGCCCGCCGCTGGAGCCGCCGGATGGTTATTATTTCCTGACCAATGAACAGCAGGCCGCACAGGAAGCGGCGGAACAGGAGAAAGACGAAGATGACGAATGAACTGACTGTCCGGGTGGAACGCCCGGTCATTCCGGCCATGAGCTGGAATGAGGAAGAAGTCCAGAAAAATTTGGACGAGCTTCTGGCCGCCTACACCGGCCGGGTGTACACGCCGGAATCCATCAAGGACGCCAAGGCTGACCGGGCCGCCGTCAACAAGTGGGACAAGCAGCTGGGCGACGCTCTGCGGGCCGCGAAGAAGCTCTATACCGACCCGCTGGAAGCCTTTGGCCAGCGCATCAAGGCCATGCAGGCCCAGTGCAAGCAGGTGTCCGGGGCCATTGACCAGCAGGTCAAGGCCGTGGAGCAGGCCGAGCGGGAGGAAAAAGCGTCCTCCCTGCGGCTGGTCTACCGGGACTGCATCGGGGAGCTGGAACCGCTGATCTCTTTTGACCGGCTGCTGGTGCCCCAGTGGCTGAACAAGACATACGACCTTGCCAGAGCGTCCAAGGAGCTGCGCCTGGCGGTGGAGACCCGGCGGGAAGAACTGCGCCTGATCCGGGACACCTGCGGCGAGGACGCCGAAGCCTGCACCACCGAATACCTGCGGGCGTTCAGCGTCAATGACGCCCTGCACGAGCACCAGCGTCGTCAGGATGCCCGTGCCGCACAGGCTGAGGCCGAAGCCCGGAGGCAGGCCGCAGAGCGGGCAAAAGCCGCCGCACCGGTCGCCGCCCCTCCCTCGGAAGAGGAACGGCAGGTGCGGGAAGAAGCCCGGCAGGCCGCACAGAGCAACGCCTTTGTCACGGCTTCCGGCCGGCTGGATTGTGAGGTGCTGCAGCAGTTCGCACAGCCCGCCGCACCGGCCCGCAAACGGTACAAGTTCTGGGTGGAGTTCACCCCGGAGGACATCGCATGGTTCAAGCAGGGAGCCGCAGAGCGCGGCTTCCGGTATGGTTCTGTTAAGTAATGCAGGAGGTAATTTATATGGCATTCACCCGCAACGGCGCATCTGCGCCCACCACGTCCGCACCCGCTTCTGCCCCGGTCCAGGGCACCGCATCCCGCATGGCTGCCATGCAGCAGCGCGCGGCCCAGAGCACGGCCCTGCAGGCCGCTTCCCCGTCCGTGCCGGTGGAGATCATCGCCGCAGATGGCCAGCATTTCACGGTCAGCTTTGCCGACGTGCGCAACTTCATCTGCGCCAAGGCCACCGACGCCGAGTGCAAGATCTTTCTGGAGACCTGCAAGCAGTACCGGCTGAACCCCTTCACCAAAGAGGCCTATCTGATCCACTACGACAACAACAGCGAAGATACCCCCAGCACCATCGTCCTGGGCAAGAACTGTTACATGCAGATGGCCGAACGGCACCCGGCCTTTGACGGATTTGAGGCCGGCATCATCGTGCTGGACACGGAAGCCGGGCAGCTGGACCACCGGGAGGGTTCCATCGTCTATGAGGGCGAGGAGCTTCTGGGCGGCTGGGCCAAGGTCTACCGGAAAGACCGCACCCGCCCCAGCTACGAGGAGGTGAAGCTGGCCGAGTACGACACCGGCAAATCCCTCTGGAAGGGCAAGAAGGCCACCATGATCCGTAAGGTGGCCCTGGTGCATGCTCTGCGGGAGGCATTTCCGTCCACCTTCGGCACCCTGTACGATGAGAGTGAAGTGCCCGTCCGGGTGGATGCCGAGGGCACGGCACGGGAACTGGACGACGCGGCTCCTTCTCCCCGCTGGACCCGCATCCGGGACACCGCTGCCCAGGCGGACGCCCTGGCCATGGAGGACACCGACGAACCCGCTGATGACCCCTTTGCCGGAGGTGAGGACGCATGATCATCAAGACGAGCACCGGGGTGCTGCTCCATGGCAGCATCGCCAAGGACCCGGAGATCCGGAATGCCGGTCAGAAACAGGTGCTCAAGTTTGACGTCAAGGCTCACAGCGTGAAGAACGCCGCCGGGAACTGGGAGGGCCTGTATGTGCAGGTGAACGTCTGGCACGGGCTGGAGCAGTGGGACGGTATGCTGCAGAAGGGCGACTATGTCACGGTGTATGCGCGGGAGCTGAAGAGCCGCGAATACAACGGCAAGACCTATTACAACGTGGACGCTGATGACATCCAACCCGGCGGGCTGGTGACCTTCCGGTGGATGCAGACGCTGGCCGACATGATGGTCACTCCTGCCGCGCCGGAGATGTCCCCCACCGAAGAGGCAACGCCCTTTGACCCGCCTCCGCCCCCGGCCCCTGTGCAGACCACTTTGCAGGGCGGCCAGATGTACCCCGGTGAGCACCTTGCCGACTATGCGCCCCGCAGTGCAGCAGCACCCGCCGCAGACCTTCCCGCAGACGACGCCCTCATCGAAGACACCGATGACCTGCCGTTTTAAACGCCCTGTCCGGAAGGAGGTGAATGCCATTGGAGGACAAAAAGCACCGCAGCGTGATCCTGTTCAGCGAGTGGAAAAAGCCACTGCGGGCTCTGAGCCTGGAACAGAAAGGCCTAATTCTGGACGCCCTGCTGGATTTTCCGGACGGCCGCCGCCCTGATTTTGAGGACCCGCTGCTGGCCATGGCGTGGGAGTTCATGGAGGGCGGACTGGAGGCCAACGCCAAAAAGTGGGACGAGATCCGGGAGCGCCGGTCAGATGCAGGTCGCAAAGGTGCTGAAAAGCGCTGGAAACCGGGCGGCAAAGAGACCGGTTCAGATAGCAAAAATGGCAAATGCCATAACGCCGATGGCAAAAATAGCTTATATGTTTCTGTATCTGATTCTGTATCTGTTTCTGGTTCTGATTCTGCTTCTGGTTATGGTTCTGTTTCTGATACTGATTTTGTATCGTCGTCCTCATCGTCCGACGATGGCGACCCGGACGACGATGACCAGACGACGACCGAACAGCTGGTAGAAGAATTTGAATCCTGCATCTGTAAGCTGAGCGCCAGCGGGAAGGCAGAGCTGAACGGCTATGCGGAACGCCTGGGGCCGGAGCTGGTGCAGGAGATCCTGTCCAAGTGCATTGACCTGGGGGCCCGCAGCTGGGCCTATGTGCGCAGGGCGCTGGCGGAAGCCGAGGCCCAGGGGTGCAAGTCGGTGGAGGAGTACCGCCTGACCAACCCCATCGGGGCCGGGCGGAATATGCGGGTGGACCGGATAAGGCCAAGCGGGAACGACTTCCTGACCACGCCCATTGAACAGAGCCTGAAGCGGCTGAAGAAGAGCACAGCAAAGGAGGACGCGCCCCATGTACCGGAACCATGAATACTATCCGGATCCAACCGCAGGGGCGCCCTCCGGCAGCTGTACCGAAAGGAGAAGGATTTGAACACCGGAAAACAATTTGAAGCGGACTGGAAGAAGTCCATGCCGCCGGACGCCTGGTGCTACCGCCTGAAGGACAGCGCGGCCACCTACTATGGCGGCAACGAGAACCTGAGCTTCTCCGTGGACAACATCTGTGATTTTGAAGTCTACCGCTACCCGCTGCACCATTATTTCGAGCTCAAGACCATTGAGACGCCCAGCATCCCGTTAGAAAAGATTTTGGGCCGGTTCAACCGAGACAAACAGAAATACCACAAGCTGAAGCACATCACCGACATGGCCGCTGCGGCGGCCTACAGGGGCCAGACAGCCCATGTGGTCATTAACTACCGGGGCAAGGTCAACCGCACCTTTGCGGTGCCCGCCAGCGCCGTGCTGGACTACCTGAACACCCAGACCCGTAAGAGCATCCCGTGGCAGTGGGCCGCCCTGCACGGCATCGAGGTGGAGCAGCACCAGCTGCGGGTGCACTGGCGGTATGACGTGGACGGGCTGCTGAGAAAGCTGGAAGGAAAGGAGGTAGTGTGACATGAGTATCGGAATGGCCATGCTTTCCGCATTCATCCTGGTTTGCGCATGCAGTCTCTTTGCCGGGCTTATTTACGGTCTGATCTGGATTCTGATTGACCACCCCGTGGTACTTGGCGCAGCCCTTTTCGGGCTGCTCTGGGCGGGCGTTACATGGACATTAACTCTCTTGAGGTGATCGCATGAACTACGAAGAAAAGAAGGCCTGGCTCTGGCGGTACCGGTCGGCCAAGCGGTTCGAGCGGCTGCGGCTGGACGAGCTGGCCACGCTGGAGGCCGAAGCCATGCACACCACCCAGCGCTATTCCGCCATGCCGGGCGGCGGTGGGGACGGGCAGACACTGCCCCGCAGCGTGGAGCGCATCGACGAAGCCCGCCGAGAAGCTGAGGCACAATCCGCCGTGTGCGACGCCATCCGCGCCGAGCTGATGGACGTGTTCAGTCGGCTGGACGATGAGGTGGACTTCATGATCCTGTTCCGGCGGTATATCCTGCTGGAAGGATGGGACAAGATCGCCGTACACGTCCGTCTGGCAAAACGCTGGGCATTTACCCGGCATCGTGCTGCCATTGAAAAGCTGGAGATCAAAGACAGCACTGAACAGCACCAAACCGCATCTACCCAACACCCTGAATCCGAAGTATAATTAGAATGCCGAAGCCCGCAGGAAAGGTTTACTCCCTTCAATCCTGCGGGCTTTGTGCTGCCCGGCT
>CABQHF010000038.1 GCA_902463905.1 uncultured Faecalibacterium sp.
GTCGCGCCGTTGTTCAGCGGAAACAGCACCAGCTGGTAGGTTTTGGCGCGGTTCACACTCGACGCCGTTGTTTTGGGTTCGCCCATTGCGGTCTCTCCTTTTTTCTTTGATAAAAAGCGGCAGCCCACCCCACCTATGGTAACGGGGCAGGCTGCCGTGATCGGGTACTAAAGGGTCACAGAAAAAGGTCTCTTACTTGGTTGCCTTGCAGAAGGAGCCGATGATCATGGCAACGATGGCCACGACATAGCAGACCAGGCAGGCCACGGTGACGTAAAAGACGTGCCAGCCGACCATGTTCTGAGAGTTGAAGGAGAACAGGCCGGAGATCAGCAGGATGCGGCTGTTGATGACATTGCCCATGGTGGCAACGATCAGAGCGATGGCTGCCATGGTAGCGGCCAGGCCGATGAAGCCGTTTTCATCCTTGCCCTTGCTGGCTGCCCAGATGCCGCCGACCACCAGAACAGCGGCCAGGATGCTCTGGGCCACCAGACGGGTCAGAGCTGCCAGTGCATTGGCCTCGCTGTAAGTGCTGCTCATTACCATAGCGATGGTGCCGGCAACGGCGAGGACCACAGCAACTGCGTTGAAATAGAAGGCTGCGCCCTGTTTTTTCAGAAAGGTCATATCAGTGAACCTCCTTCTTGCTCTTCTTGCGGACGGAGAGAACATAACCTGCGCCGCAGGCAACCGTCAGGATGCCGGATACTGCGATCAGAGCGATGTAAGCTGCACGCCACCAGGTCATGGTCTGGACGATGCGGGTGGTGCTGTTGTAGCGGTTCATCAGGTTGGAGTGTGCCATTGCATACAGGATGTTGTGTGCAGACTCCTTGACGTGCTGCTGCAGGTTTGCATCGCCGTCCAGCAGGGTGCTGCTGACAGAGCTGCCGTCCACCTGGGTCGCAAAAGTGGTGTCGGTCTCCAGGGTGGTGGAGCCGTAGAAGCCGGAGATGCCACGGGTATCAAAGCAGGTAACACCGGAGTTCAGAACAGCACCGTACAGGTCGGTATCGTCGTAGATATCGGTAACGGCGTAGCCCTTGAAGCCCCACTCCTTCTTCAGGATGTTGGTGTTCATGCCAACGCTGGAGGTGCACTCGACACCGCCGATCTTGGAGAAGGAGGTCATCAGACCACGCATACCTGCATCGTAGTCGTCGGTGTCGTACTTGGTAGCCTCAAATGCGATCTGGTAAGCACGCAGCTCCAGCTCACGGGCACGCTGCTCGGTCATGTAGGGAGAAACGCCGCCGCGCTCAGACTCCTGGTCGTTGAAGGCGTAGTGCTTGGGAGCAGCGATCAGGCCGTACTCCAGTGCACCGATGGCAAACTCCATGCCAGCGTTGCCGGTCAGAACAGGATCCTCAGAGTAGTACTCGCCGTTACGGCCGTTGTAAGCCTGACGATGGGTGTTCATGCCGGGGCCCCACAGGATGGGGATACCAACAAACAGGGACTCCTCGCCTACGAACTCGCCCACTGCCTTGTACAGCTCGTTGTTGAAGGAAGCAGCGACCAGCGGAGCGTTTGCGAACACTTCAGGATGCCAGTTGCCGTTAGGATCATCTGCACCGATGGTCCAGGGAGCATTGGTATCCTTGGAGGCATTCAGGTTGACGGCAACGCCGTTGCCTGCGTTCTCGGTCATGTAAGTCTCAACCGTGCCGATGGACTCCACGCCGGGGATGCTGGGGCCGCCGTAGGTAGCCAGATACTGAGCTTCCTCCAGGGTCATCTTGTCCAGCAGTTCTGCCCACTTCGGATCGTCGAAGTCCAGGCCGTACATCTGATAGAACATCAGGTCGCTGCTCTGGCCCCACTTGATGTCAGAAGTGTCGTCATCGGTCGCGATGGTGTAGTAGTTGCCGTTCAGGTCGCTGATCAGCTTCTCGCTGGTCAGGGTCATCTGGTCGTAGGTCTTGGGGAAGGTGCCTGCCCAGTCGGCACGGGTCAGGTAGGTGACCTCGCCGGGCTGGTAGTAGTTCCAATCGGAGTAGGGGATCTGGTTGGAGATCTTCTCACCGGTCTTGGAAACAGAGAAGGCGGTGCGGGAGATCATATCCTCGGTGATCTCCTGAGCCACTGCAGCAGCTGCGCTGCCGGTGCCCACCATCTTGGCCTGATCTGCGCCCTGCAGCACCAGGATGTTGTTCAGAGCGTCGTGTGCGCCGTTGCCGGCTGCAAAGTAGTAGGTGCCGGGATCCAGAACATAGGTGCCGGTGGTGCCGTCGCCGTTGTCGTGGTTCATGTCGTAGCTGGCGATGTACTGCAGATCGACCTTGACGGGAACGATCTCAGATGCGCCGGGAGCCAGTTCGCTGGACTTCTCGAAGTTCAGCAGCTGGATAGCCACCTTTTCCAGGCCGCCCTCGGTGTAGGGAGCCTGACCGTAGATCTGCACAGGGGTCTTGCCGGGGACCTTGCCGGTGTTGGTGACCTTCACGTTGAAGGTAGCAAAGGCATGGGGTGCGCCGGTCTCGCTGTCGATGGTCACGCTGATCTCAGGCTGACCCTGGATCTCCTGCGTGAAGGTGGTGTAGCTCAGGCCGTAGCCAAAGCCGTAGGCCACTTCGTTGTCGTAGTTCCACTCGGTGGAAGAAGCGTATGCACCCACGGGAGAGGCAGCGTTGCCCACGCCGTTGACGCAGTCTGCATAACGGGTCTCGTAGTAACGGTAACCGGTGTACAGGCCCTCAGCCTCGATGGTGTAAGCACCGGGGGTGAAGCTCAGCAGGCCGCCGGAACGGCTGATGACTTCGGCAGTGTTGGTATAGTACATCTTGCCCATGTTCTGCATAGCGGGAGCAGACATATTATAGGTGGGGTAGATGTCGGGCAGACCGCCGGAGGGGCTGGTGCGGCCGCAGAGGATGTCGGCGATGCCGGTCATGCCGTAGCAGCCGGGGAAGCCGATCCACAGGATCGCATCAATATCGGGATCGTTCTTCAGATCGCCGATCTCAACGGCAGTTGCGCTGTTGACCAGAACGATGACCTTATCGCTGGCCTTCTTTGCGGTCTCGATGATGTCACGCTCGTTGGTGGTCAGAGCCAGAGGCTCCTCTGCGCCCAGACCCTCTGCGATGCCGCCGGGCAGGTAGTCCTTGGACTCTGCGCTGGGACGGCTGATGACCACGATGGATGCATCGCCATACTGGGCAAAGCTGGACTCATAGCTGCTGTCCACAGCTGCGATCTCGGCCAGAGAGGGCTCGCCCGGATCGTAGACCTCAGCGGGAGACTCGTTGTTGGCGTGGTTGTAGGTCTCGTTCAGCTTCTCATAGATGCTGACCATGGTGGGGTTGATCTCGTAGCCTGCACCCTCGAACTCAAACTCGTCACCGCTCCAGGAGGACACGGTGCGGCCGACTGTGGTCTCGCCAGTCTGACGGTTGGTGTTCACACTGGTGGTGATGGTGTTGGCAAAGTCCGTCTTGCTCTGGCTCAGAGCCTGCTCCAGATTGATGAAGCCGCCCCATGCCTTGACGCCAAAGCTGGAACCCACCAGAGGCACATGAGAGCGGATGCCCAGCAGAGTGACCTTGGAGCCGCTTGCCAGAGGCAGCGCACCGTTCTCATTCTTCAGCAGAACGGCGCCCTCTGCCGCCTGCTGGCGGTTCAGGTTCATTGCCTTCTGGATGAGGGCGTGAGAGTTGCCGGTACCGTCCTCGTTCAGGACTTCGGCAGACGGGGTAAATTTATTGTAGAGCGGGTCCGCATCGGTGCTCTCCGAGACAAACTTCTCGCTCTGGGTTCCGAGGTTGGTGTCGATGGTCGACTTATAGCCTTCGAGGGTCACGCCTGTCACGATAGACAGCGAGAAAACGAAGGTAAGCAGTGCAGTCAGACCGCGCAGCACCATACTTTTCTTAGCCATGCTGTTCTCCTTTTCTTTTTTGCATCGTTCTTATCCTGCCGCACCAGACAGCCGTTTTTTTGGTTTTGCTCCCTCCTTTTGATTCAACTTCTTCAAAGTGCAAAACCGGTGCTTAGACCCAGTTCGCACTCTTCGACTTGGTTTTTACCAGCTTGTAGCTGGGGTTGGGCTGGCCCACCTGGCGGAACACTGCGGTGTCGATGCAGTCCCCGGCCACAGCCTTTACTTCCACTTCCCCGGCAAGGGGCAGCTGGAAGGTAAACACCTTCCGGCCGGTCTGCTCTGCCAGCTTTTTGCCGTTGGCGTACAGGGCCACCGTGTCCTGGTTGGAGTAGACTTTTACCTCGATCTCTTTCTCGGTGCGGTCGGTGAACCGCTTGGAGCAGATGTGAACAAAGTTTTCCTCGCTCCACCAAGCCTTGTAAAGATAGAAGCTGTCCTTTTTGGTCTTGCGGTCAAAGGTGACCAGGCCCTTGTGGTTCATGCCCGGCTCGCCGCCCTGATCCCGGGCGTCGGCTGCAAAGTCGAACATATTCCAAACGTGGGTAGACCACAGCCAGGGGTGACGGTCAAAGCA
Organism: uncultured Faecalibacterium sp.; assembly: GCA_902463905.1. GTDB lineage: Bacteria > Bacillota > Clostridia > Oscillospirales > Ruminococcaceae > Faecalibacterium. Next base: position 4,461 of record CABQHF010000038.1, read on the forward strand.
CTTCAGCATATACTCGTGGTACTTGGCCTGATACTCCTCGGTGTGGTCGCCGCGGCGGGGCCGTGCGCTGTGCAGGTTGGGCATCCCCTCGGCGCCGTACTCGGAGAAGCCCAGGGCACGGTTGGGGTACACCAGATGGAAAAAGCCCATCCACAGGTCATTCAGGAACAAGCCCGGCACATACCAGCCCAGGTACAGGTTCCAGCTCACCAGATCGGTGATGTGGGCCACCGGGTTGAAGGGGCCGCACATGGCGTAGCAGGCCAGGGTAGTAAGGCGGGTGGGGTCCATCTTGTGGCACAGGTCGTTGAGCTCCCGGTGGTTATCCAGCATATCCGCCTTGTCCTTGGTGGAGATGGTGATCTCGTTGGACACGCCCCAGCAGACGATGGAGGGGTGATTGTAGTTCTGGTGGATCAGTTCCTTCATCTGGCTGATGGTGTTGGCGCGGCCATTGGGCAGATGCTCCGAGATATAGGGGATCTCGGCCCAGACCACCATGCCGTACTTGTCGCACAGGTCATAGAAATACTGATCATGCTGGTAGTGGGCCAGACGGACGGTGTTGGCACCGATCTCCCGGATGAGTGCCATATCCTCGTCGTGCATCTCCCGGGTGATGGCGTTGCCCAGGCCCTTGCGATCCTGATGACGGGAAACGCCGTGGAGGGGGTAAAGTTTGCCGTTGAGGAAGAAGCCCTTCTTCGGATCCACCGAGAAGCTGCGGATGCCTACGCGGGTGGTTACCTCGTCCACGGCCTCGCCGTCTGCCAGCAGGCGGACGATGCAGGTGTACAGGTACGGGTCCTTCACGCCGTTCCACAGGTGGGGTGCCTCCAGATGCAGCTGTGCATCTGCGCCTTCCGCTGCAGCCACCTCAGTGCCGGCAGCGTCCAGCAGCGTGACCGACACCGTGCCTTCGCCCTCCACAAGGGTCTCCACACGGATGTCCGCCTTGTCCTGCTTAAGGGTCGGGGTGATCTTCACGCCTGTGTCACCGAAGTGGCCGAGGGCGATGTGGTTCTTGGGCACCACCAGCAGGCTCACATCGCGGTAAATGCCGCCGTAGAAGGTAAAGTCTGCTTTCTGGGGGTAAACGCGGTCGTTGACGCTGTTGTCCACTTCCACCGTGAGGACATTCTCCGCTTTGAGCAGGGATGTGATTTCCGCCCGGAAGGTGGAATAGCCGCCGTCGTGGCTGCAGACCGCCTCTCCATTCAGCATCACCTTTGCACTGGCGTTGACGCCCTCGAACTGCAGCCAGACCTGCTGGCTCTCTGCCTCATATGCCGGTGCCGCAAAACGCGTCTGGTAGGTGCAGCTCCCGCGCCAGTAATCGTTGCCGCCATCCTGGCCATCCTTGGCATTCCAGGTGTGCGGCAGCTGCACGGGCACGGTGCTTCCGTCCGGGCCGGCGAACTGCCAGTTATCCATGAGCTTGGCAATGCTTCGCATCAAGTTCCTCCTGTTTTTGGTGTTGTTTGGTTATTTTTCATTGACGCTATTTTATCAAATAGACCATTTTTCGCAAGACGTGGTGACTAATCGGTCAGATTTGCAGATTATTCGGTTCCAGCCTTCCAAATTTGAACTGATATATTTGTTCATTTCTCACAAACAATTGTATCCAACAGAACATAGAAAAGCCCGGTGCAGGCACTTCCCTTCCGGGCTGCCTGCATCGGGCTTGCTGCTTTCCGTCTTTACTTTCCCGCCTTGCAGGGGAAGATGATCTTCACCGCAAAAAAGCCGTTCTGCTCCTCGGTGGTCAGGGTCCCCTTGTATTTCTGCACGATCCGCTTCATCACCTTCAGCTCATACAGAGCCGTGCGGTTCGTCTCCTGTTCCGGGGCGCGTGCCGGGCTGATGACATTCACCACCACGAACCCCTGCCGCACGCAGACCAACAGGTCGATGCCACGGTGATCCGACTGCGTCACCTGCACGGCGCTCTCCACCGCATGATCCAGCGCGTTGGCAAACAGCGCGTACAGGTCGCCCGCCTCAAAAAAGCGCAGGCAGCTGCCGTCCGCCACGGCATTGAACTGGATCTTCCGGGATTCGCACAGCAGGCTTTTTTCGGTCAGCACCACATCCAGCACCTCGTTGCCGGTGTTGCAGCTGGCATCATATAAATGTACCGCGCGCTCCGCCTCGTCGATGTGCTGTTCCACCGTGGCATCCGCCGGGGCCAGCTTCCGCAGGCTTGCGATCTGCACCTTCAGCTCGTGGCAGCGCTTGTTGATGATCTGCACATTCTGCCGGGCCACCTGATACTGCTGGCGCTGGCGCTCGTACAAAAGGTTCAGGGCATCCATCTCCTTCTGCATGGCCGATTTTTTGAACAGCTCTGTCTGGAAATAGAGCAGGGTCAGAAAATAAAACTGTCCAATGATGAACGTAGCCATCACGCTGGTCGGAACAACGTTGGGCGCATATTTCCGGATGCTCACGCTGGTCAGGAACGCTGACTGCACCATGAACAAGATGCCGATCAGAAAGGCACTGCTCAGCTGGCGCGGCCCGATGTGGTATTCCTTTTTATAAGGCATCTTACTGCCCAGCGTGTAACACACCGCCGCATAAAAGGCCAGGCCCGTCAACAGCTGACCGATCCGGCCCTGCAAAGTGGTGACTCGCAGCGGTACCCCGTACATTTCGCAGAACTTTTCCAGAAAACGCCAGCCCTCATAAGCCGTCTGACCAATCAGCAGGCTCCAGACCGCGCAGTAAAGGGCCGCGTTCCGGTTCACTTCCACACAGATCCAGACCATCAGCCCCAGCAGGATGAAGAACGCCACATACATCACCAGCAGCGAACGCTGCAATTCCGGCAGCGAGGCCGACTTTTCCAGAGGGTTCAGCAGCCAAGCCAGTGCCGCCAGCGGCAGATACATCCCGCAGGCCCGGAGCCAGAAGTGCGGCCGGTGTTTCAGCGGGATGCAGAATGCAACCGCTGCGCCCCAGCGCATCAGCGCACGGAGCAGGATCTCCATCACCGGCGCGGTCACAGCACGCCACCCACATAGGAAGCCACTGCCGTGAGGAACGCATTCCGCTGCCGGCGGCTGATCTCCAGCCGGTCGTTCTGCACAAGGGCAAAATCGTTTTCGATGCCCCGGACATAACTCAGGTTGACCAGATAGCACTGGTTGCAGCGGACAAAGTGGTATTGCTGCAGCTGCGCCTCGGCGCTCTGCAGGCTGGCACGAACAGCGAACTCCCCTTTTGCGGTGTGGTAGTACAACATCCGGCTGCGGGTCTCCAGATAAAAGATCTCGCCGGTGTCCAGCAGCTGCATCCCGCCGCCTGCCAGCTGCAGCACCACCTGCCCGCCATTGCGCCGCTGCACCCGCTGGACGGCGCGGGACAGCTTGGTGCTGAACTGGTAATAGTTCACCGGCTTGAGCACATAGTCCAGCGCATCCACCTCATAGCCCCGGATGGCATATTGCGCCATGTTGGTCACAAAGATCAGCACCACATCCGGATCTACTTCCCGGATCTTTTCCGCTGTGGCAAACCCGTCCAGACCTGGCATTTCCACATCCATAAAAAGGATATCGAATCCCGGTTTGTACCCCTTAGCGATCACGGCTCCGTCCTCAAAAGGCACCACTTCCGCCTGAACGCCCTGCTCCTGTGCATACTGCCGGATAAACCGGCACAGGCAGTCCCGCGTCTCCTGCTGATCCTCCACCACTGCGATCTTCATCCTGCATTCCCCCTTTCCCTGCAATGTTCCTTTCCTTCTATTGAAACACACTTTCGCCGGAAAAGCAATGAAAAAGCGCTGCCGGAAAACAAAAAAACGCTGGCTTCCTGTTCTGGAAACCAGCGTTTTTTGCTCAGGGCATCCTGCTGCGCTCCCGCAAAAACCTGCGGGAGCGGCTCAAGACCCTGTCTCCTGTTTTATGTGCGGCCCCGGCTGAGGATCAGGGATGCGTCAATGTTCTCATTGAGAGGCGAGATCTCGGTGGTCTCCGCGATCACCTGCTCCTGCCTTCTGAGAAATTCATCATATTCCGCGTCCGAAATGGGTTCTCCCTGTTTGCCGACGGTATAGGTCGGCTGTTCCTGGATCTCCGCCCCCTGCTCTGTAAAGGAGATCTCCTTGATCGTTGCAGAATTGTACCCCTGATGGACATTGTCTTCCATGGTGATCAGATTGCACATCCCGTTATCCAGTTTTTTCAGATACCATTGCAGGCCCGCATAGCCAAAAAACGTCGCGTCGGATTCATGTTTCAGCTGCTTGATCCGGCCCGCCTGCCAGGTATAGACATATCCATTCTGTTCATAGGCGCCTTCCCAGCCCTCGGCGTCATCGTATTGCACCACGATCAGGTCATTCACGCCATCATGGGTCACATCTGCCTTCAGCGCAATATACTTGCCGCTGAAATTCTGTGCCACAAAGTCCCGGTAAAGCTGTTCGAGCTGTTCCGCGATCGGCGTATCGCCTTCCTGCGTGGGGGTGCTGTCGGTCGGCTCCGACTCCGGCGTCTCATCGTCGGGCTGCGTCTCCGCCCCTGCGGTCAGGGAGACCACATCTTTCAGGTACTCCCGGATGGCTGCCTGTGCTTCTTCCTTACCGTCGACCGAGTCGTTCACCCGGCAGGAGGTTGTAAGGGAGAGTTCCTCCAGAAGCTTATCAACGGGGTCGATCTGCTCGGTCTGGATGGCATTCTTCGCTTCTTCTTCAAAGAAGATCTGGCCGTTGCCGACATCCTTGAATGCGTTGTAGCACTTTTTCGACAGGATCAGGCTCAGCATCTGACTCTGCCGGACATATCCCACATTTTCTGCTGTCATCTCCTGCTGCAGAAGGGCCTGGGATATCTGCCACATCGTCTCCGAAACACCGGAATAGACCGGCATCTTCCGCATCTCACTGAAGCCCTTACTCGTTTCCGGCAAGAGGAGGTCAAAGCCCAGACCAAAGGTCTTGACCGCCGTCAGATAAATGTTCGGCTCATAGCTTCCATAAAGGCCCAGCACGATCTCTGCCCACGACTCATAAACCTCCGAAGCATGACTGTCCAATACCTTTCCGAACAGCGTAATGAATTCTTCCAGATACAGCTTTGTAATATCCCCGTCCGCATTCTTATAAAAACGTGCTGCGTTTTCCAAACCTGCTTTGAAGGGAAGATTCCGCGTTGCTGTCAATTTCTGGCCATCGGTCGAGAGATATTGCAAAAGATCCCGGTATTCCATTTCGGTTCCTTCCGAAACCGCGAATGTCTGCATGGTCTCCAGAGCAGCCATCAGGTACGGATGTACCGGTGCAAGATCGGTAAGCGCCTGCCGGAACTGCTGGCACCGGTTCAGAAAAACCACAGCCGAGCCAAATTGTTCGGTCATGTACTGGGTCCGCAGGATGTCGTCCAGCTTCAGGACCGCTTCTTTTTCATCAAATCCGGCAAGTTTTTCCAGCCCATTCAGCATTTTGTTGATCTTCTGGGCTTTGCTCCAGGACCCGGAGGTTTTCTCTGTCATCTCCTCTGCAAATTTTATTTTATCCCGGGTTATCTCTGTTTTCTGTTCTTCCTTCTGTTTTTCCTTTGTTGTAAGTTCCTGCTGCTCTTCAATGGTTTTGGCCGCCAGATAGCCATGTTCATAATCCTGCAATTCCTTGCTGTACTCATAGAAAACATCCTGATACAGCGCCTGATCATAATGGCTGAGGCCATCGACGTCCAGCGACGTTTTGTACATTGCATCCCAGCGCGTATGCGTGACAACATCGGTGACCATCATCGCTCTCAGCGATGCCGTGCCGCCTTTGAAGTCCTGCATCTGGTGGTAGAGATTGAACTTGTGATCCGACGTATCCCCGATATACTCCCACAGCGAGTTGGGATCCGCGGTCACTTCGAGGGTTGCGGCATCATCCCCCTTTTCCACTGTGACGTTCAGCCACGGCAGCAGCTTCGACATGGGCAGGTAGGTCTTGCCGTTCATGGACACGACCCGCGAGATCTTGCCCCGGTACTGAAGTGCCAGGATTTGCATCGTGCCGGAGTCCTTCTGGATCAGCACTTCCTTCATGCCCAGACTGTAGCAAAGCGCGCTCGAGCCTTCCTTATAGCTGTACCGCGTTATCTTTGCATAGTCCGATGCCTCCAGATAAAAATCCGTTCCGTCCCAATAACCCGCAAATTCTTTCGGCTCTTCCGACTCCATGACGCTGGCAAGGATCCGGACACTGCCCGGCTGCAGATCATTTTCCGCCGCAAACGCCACCACCCCGGACAAACTGCACAGGGAGATCGCCATGACCAAAACAACTGCGGTCAAAGATTCAGCTATTTTCTTCAGATTCATCATAATATAGCAATCCAATAAATTATCGTGAATAGTCGTAAAAGCGAAACCAGCCAGAACAATCATGAGAAGAAATCGTTTTGAAAGTAGCACGAACAGCGTCCGGCAGCTTCTCCAACAAACGAACTTTTGCCTTTCTCAGAAAAGCCTTGAGTTTAGACCACATCTTCTCAATAGGATTCAAATCAGGGCTGTACGGTGGCAGATAGAGGTATTGAACGCCAGCCTGCTCCAATAAATCCTTTACTGCCTGTGTATGGTGAGAACGCATATTGTCCATCACAACGATCGAGTCGGGAGAAAGTGTCGGAATAAGAATGTTTCTCAGATAATCAACAAATCTTTCTGAAGTTGTTCCTCCGGAATATGTTGTATAGGCAGTTTCGCCGTTCAGTCAAATCGAGGATAAGACAGTTGTACTTTGAGGTTTCCTCAGAGGTACAGTATCAACTGTGCGAGATCCGCCCTTGGAACGGGCATAAAATCTCGTCATATTGACATTGATCCCTCTTTCATCCAGAAAAACAAGCTTTTCAGGGGCGCACCCGGACATGTTCTCTTTCCATGCCTTGCGTTTTTCCTTCACGTCGGGGACGCTCCTGTTCACTGGCATGAAGAGATTTCTTTTTGCGACGATATCCGAGTTTGAGCACTGCTTTACGAACTGTTTCGTTACAGGCTTTGAGCTGAAGCGTATCTATAATTTCTGCAATCGTGATGTCAGGCTTTGCCTGCAACAGCTGTTCAATGCTCTGAATATTTTCTTTGCTCAGAGCTGGCTTGTGTCCACGAAGATAGGTTCTGGTTTCGATGGAGCCAGTTTCATCCAACTGTTTTTTCAGGCGGTATACAGTACCTCGATTGACAGAGAAGTTTTCAGCGACTTCTCTTGCATTGTGTGTTTTCTCCAATGCCTGAATCAGAAGTTTTCTTGCTTCATTGTGCAACATTTGAATCGCCCCTTTGACTCAATTTTACACCTTTTGTCAAATTGTCACTTTATTTCTTGGAATTGCTATAGCTCAAAACTCCTCCCGTAAAGGCATCCGCCTGTTCCTCTGTGATCTGTGTCGTATAATCGTTGCCGTCCTTTTTCAGTTCGATGGTCGTTTCCATCGTCCGATAAGGCTGCGCTTTATAGGTCTCCGCAAAATCCGTAACATATTCTTCCAGGGTCTGCTCTCCCTGCTCCGTCTGATCGGCCTGTTCCACCGCTTTCAGGAAATCGTGGTTTCCGATCTCACAGACTGCCGTATAGCCGTCCGCGGTCTTTTCCAGCTTTTTGATCCTGACCTGCATGCCAGAATCTATTGCCTTTATGAGCGGGCTCGGATCTTCCTTGTCAAATCCAAGCACCGCGCAGGCATCCTGTTTGATCTTGTCGGCCAGCCTGTCTTTTTCGGAGGCCTTGTTCTTCAACAGCAGCGACGCCCCTCCGCCGATCAATCCGAGCACAAAGGCCGCCAGCAGCAGCCATTTGAAGTTCCCGAAGCCTTTTTTAGCCTCTTTCAAAGGATAAGGTGCGTTCTGGGCACTTCCACTGTACCCTGAAACCGGGCTTTTTTCTTTGTCCAATCCGTTACTCATCGCATTTTTCCATCCTCATGTTGTGTTCTGTCGTTGTGTACTGGCGATTCAAAAAGGTATTACCACATCATCGCTCTCCGCAGCGCAAGCATACCATGACGCCGTAACACTTTTTTTACAATTATACATCCACTCCTATTATAAGACTAACTATTAAAAGTCAAGCCCCAAAATGAAAAAATCCGTCAACGATTCGCTGCCCCTGACAAACAGCCTTCAAATGCTGGTCTTGGAGCAGCGAGGGCGACGGAGAGAATAGCAAAGCAAGCCCGGCCAACCCTCGCAGAAA
>CABQHF010000039.1 GCA_902463905.1 uncultured Faecalibacterium sp.
TACATCTGGTCGATGTAGTAATACACCGAGAAGCCGATGGCGTTGGCGCTGTTGTTGTAATCGGCAATGCTGTCCACCAGCTCGCCCATGGCGGCGGGAGCCAGCTCAGAGGGCGGGGTCATCAGCTCACCGCCCTGAATGAGCAGCTTTTTGAACAGGGTCTGGCTGCCGGAGTCCTCGCCGCGCTGGAAGGCCACGATGTCCAGATCCTCGCCGCCCACGTCCTTCCAGTTGGTGATCTTGCCGGCGTAGATGTCCTTCAGCTGCTGCTGAGTCAGGCTCTTGACGGGGTTATTCTCGTTCACGATGAACACCAGCGCATCCCGGCCGATGGGCTTGCTTTCCAGTTCGACCTTGGCCTCTTCCAGCTCTTTCTTCACATAATCCGGGGCTTCATACACCACCAGCATCTGGGTGTCGGTGTCGTACAGGCCAAAGTTCTCCCACGCATAGGCCGTAGTGCTGACCGAAATGGTGCTCTGGGCTTCTACCAGATCCCTGCCGGTGGTGTCGGCCATCATCTGGGCCATCAGCGGGATGCAGGCCGTGCTGCCGTCCAGCTTGGGAAAATCCTCTTCCGAGAACAGCGGATCCTGCGGGGCCTCGCTCACCGAGGAAGCCGGTGCCTCCGAAGAAGCGGAAGCACTGCTGGCAGGCGCATCGCTGCCCTTGCAGGCGGTCAGGATCCCGGCAGCCGAGCAGGCGGCCAGGCCCAGAAGAAAGCTGCGGCGGGAAATTTTAGCATTTTTCATAAGAGAAAACCTCCTGTCATGGTTCAATAACCGGTCTCATCATCGGCGTTGAGGGTGGAGAAAACGCTCCGGCAGTAGAGCCAGTTGCCGTCCGTATCCATCCAGCCGTAATAGAAGCCGCGCCGTGCCACGAATACATGGTCGGGCAGGGCATTCAGGCTGTGGTCGTAGTAGCTGTAGCAGCTGCCAAGGCTCTTCATCACCACGTTGCCGGTTTCGTCCAGCACATCGCACCCGGTGGCGTAGCTGCTGCCAGGGACGCTGCGGGTACCGTAATACAGCGGCCGCCCGTTTTTGTCGGTGGTCAGATAGCCCAGATAATCATAGGTGTCGGTCAGGCTGCTCAGGTCGGAGACGAGACCCTCAGGGCCGTACACCCGCACGGCGGTGGTCGTGTAGGTATCGCGGTCCCGCAGCTCCATCCAGACGCAGCCGTCACTTTCGCAGTCCATCATCAGGCTCTGGCTGTCATCCACGACACCGGCGCTGGTCTCGTAGAGCAGGCTGCCGGTGTCCATGTCGTAGACCTTCAGGCTGCCGTCCTGTGCATAGAGGGCGATCTTGCTGCCCGTGACGCTGGAAGCATACAGCGGGGTGATCTCTCCGGTGGAAAGGTCGTGGAGGTCATAGCCGTAGTCACCGTTGATGCGCCAGGTGACCACATAGCCCGGAAAATAATAGCTGGGCAGGTCGTCAAATTCGGCGATCACGCCCCGGTCTTCGGTGGTCATGTCCCGCAGCTGGTAGGTGCCGTTTGCGGTGAGAAATGCCGCCGTGCCGCTGCCGCAGGTCTGCTGAAAGCCGACATAGCCCTCGCCGGTGGCGGGGTTGTGCAGGATCTGCGTGGTGGAATCGGCGGTATAGCTGTCCAGTTCCACCCAGTCGTCCAGCGCATCCGACGCATCGGAAATGCGATAGGCCGTAGAGGAAGCAGACCCGTAGGTCTGGGTACCGTCCTTTTGCTGGATGGCGACCCAGCTGTGCAGGTTGCTGTCGTCATCCCATTCGTCCTCGGCAAGGTCTGCCGGGCGGGCGTAGCAGGTGAACACCAGCATATCCCCGCAGACGATGCAGCTGTAGGCACCCTCCGGGACGGGCAGGTTCTTGCCGGTGGCAAGGTCGATGACACTGCAGGTGCCGTAGCTGTCATAGCCGACATCGTAGCTGTCACCGACCATCCTGCTCTCCTGCAGCACCAGCAGACCGTTCTGGATGGTGGCGCTCTGCTCGCCGTCAAAGGCCATCACCTCGTTGCCGTCCTTGTCGTACAGGGCGCTGCGGCGACCGCCCCGGCCGGTGGAGTCCGACCAGGAGCGGAACCAGTAGTTCGTCTCGCCGGTGACGGTGTCGGTAAGCAGGTTCACGGTCTCGCTGCGGAGCGACTGGTACAGCACCTTGCCGCCGCACAGGATGGTGCGGCTGTCGCCGGAGTTATCGTAACCGTACAGGATGCGCAGTCGGCCGTCCTCCAGCGGGGCGGTATCGTACAGGGGCTTGCCCTCGGCGTCGGTGGGGACGGAAGCCGCCGAGGACGCAGGTTTCTCGGACGCGGGCGGCATCAGGGCACAGCCGCAGCCCAACGCAAGGCTGAGGCCGATGCACACCGCCGTGCAGCCGATACGGGAAAAAGAACGTTTCATAGGAACACTCCTTTGCATCCAGACAACATCGGAAAAACTTTCCGGTTCAATTATAATACGAAACAGCCGTGTTTTCCATTGCGGGGAAAGCACGGCTGTTGGTTACAGATCTATGACAGAATTTCAGGACGAGGCTTTGGCCTGCTCGGCGTCGTCCATCCGGCCCAGCTGCTGCAGAAATGCAATCAGGAAGGGCAGGGACACCAGGAAGGTGAGCACATCCGCGATGGGCTGGCAGATCTCCACGCCGAACAGCCCGTGGGTGCGGGGCAGGATGAGGATGAGCGGGATGAAGAACACGCCCTGTCGGCAGCAGGCCAGGAAGGTGGCCCGGCCGGACGCGCCCACGCTCTGGAAGGTCATGTTGGCCACCACGATGATGGGCTGCAGCAGCATGGCCAGGCACTGGTAGTGGAAGGCGGGCAGCGCCACGGCGGTGACGGCGGGGTCATCGCGGAACAGACGGATGAGGACATCGCCGTTCACCCAGCACAGGCCCACCAGCACCACCAGCATGCAGAAGGCCGCTTCGATGGTGAAGATGGCGGCCTGCCGCACCCGGCGGTATTTGCGGGCACCGTAGTTGAAGGATGCCACCGGCTGCAGGCCCTGTCCCACGCCGATGGCCACCGAGATGATGAACATGAAGATGCGGGACACGATGCTCATACCGGCCACGGCGGCGTCACCGTAGCTGCGGGCGGCAAGGTTCAGCAGCATGCCGCCGATGCTGTTGAGGCCCTGACGGCCAAAGCTGGGCGCACCGCCCAGCAGGATGCGGCCGAAATCGCGGGCCTCGCGGGTGACGGCCGAAAGGCGGAACTGGCTGACCGTTTTGCCCCGCAGGAACATGGAAAGCAGGATGCAGAAGCTGATGCTCTGGCTTAGGGCGGTGGCAATACCGGCCCCGGCGGTGCCCAGCCCGAACACGAACATGAACAGCGGGTCCAGCGCGATGTTCAGCACGCCGCCGGTGACCAGACCGATCATGGCAAAGCTGGCTTTGCCCTCATAGCGCAGGATGTTGTTCATCACCAGGCTGGAGATCATCAGCGGGGCGGCAATGAGGATGGGCCGCGCGTAGGCGCAGGCGTGGGGCAGGATGGTCTCGGTGCTGCCCAGCAGCATCATGAAGTGGGGCAGGGTGCCAAGGCCCGCCACGGCCAGCACCACGCCAAACACCAGAGCCGTGAAAAAGCTGGTGGACGCAAACCGGGTGGCGGCGGTGGTGTCGCGGCTGCCCAGGCTGCGGCTGATGATGGTGCCGGCCCCGTGGCCCAGCATAAAGCCCAGCGCCTGGATGATGGCCATCAGGCTGGAAACAACGCCCACGGCACCGGACGCACTGGTGGAAATCTGGCCCACAAAAAAGGTGTCGGCCAGATTGTAGATGCTGGTGATCAGCATACTTAAAATGGTGGGAGCAGCAAGGCTGAGGATCAGTTTCGGGATGGGGGTCTCGGTCATCCGGCGGAACTGCAGCGCGCTGCGTTCATCGCTTGTCATAAAAAGCCTCCTTATAAAGGATCAGATGCGAAAAACCGCCGCAAGAAGCGGGGCGGCGAAAATCAACGACTTCATAGTATAACGCATGTACGGCAAAAAGTCGAGGGGAACAACGATGAAAAAATGGCCTGAAAACCGGTGCGAAGGGGCGAAAAAGAGGCCGAAAGAACCGGCGATTCTGTATGATTTGCTAAAGAAAGGTCGAATTGCTTGTGGAAAATCACGATATGTGGTATCATTTAAGCAGGAAGATGTTGGCAGAGTTTTGTCCGGCATCATGACAGATGGAGGAACTGAAGCATGAAAACCGTAGCACAGACCGTGATCGAAGCCGATCGTTTTTATACCATTGCCGCCCACACCGGCAATGTGATCCAGGCCGTGGAAGCAAGCAAGGACGGCGGCACCGTTCGTCTGGGCAAGTACGACCACAAGCCTGAACAGGAGTGGAGCTTTATCCGGGTGGGTGAAGGTGTGTACCGCATCCGCAACCGCGCCTCCGGCAAGCTGCTGGATCTGACCATGACCGGCACCGCCAACGGCACCTGGCTGCACCTGTGGGAAGATGTGGGCGGCACCTCGCAGATGTGGGAGCTTTGCCCCACGCCGGAAGGCACTGTGCGCCTGCGCTCGTCCTGGGCCAGCGGCAAGTGCGTGGATACGGTGGGCATGGGTGCCGAGGTGGGCACCGTGCTGCAGATCTGGCAGGAAGTGCCCGGTGCCGACCAGCTGTGGACGATCGCTGAGGTGAAGGATCGCGTAAAGCGTGCCCCCAAGAAGGCCGAGGAAAAGGCAGAAAAGCCCGCTGTGGAAGCTGTGCCCGCTGCTGAGGCCGCTGCCCCGGCAGAGGAGAAGAAGGCTCCGGCCAGGAAGTCGGCTGCCCGCAAGCCCCGCACCACCAAAAAGGCCGCAGCAGAAAAGGCAGCAGCGACTGCTGCCGAAAAGGCAGAAGAGCCGAAGGCAGAGCCCGCTGCTAAGACCGAGAAGGCCGAAAAGGCGGAGAAGCCCGCCAAGGCTCCCCGCAAGGCTGCCGCCAAGACCACTGCCAGGAAGGCTGCGCCCCAGGCAGAAAAGCCGACAGAGGCCGCTGCAGAGCCTGCGGCTCCGGCTGAAAAGCCCAAGCGCACCCGCAAGACCGCTGCCAAAAAGGCAGACTGAGCGGAAACAACTCCGTAAAACCAGCAGCACTCGCCGGGACTGAGTGACCCGGCGAGTGCTTTTTGCGTTGCGGGAGGGTCACTCCGGCAGCTCGTTCAGGGCAAAGCGGTTTTTCTCAAAGGTCAGCAGGCCTTCGTCCCGCATTTTGCACAGCTCCTTGGAAAGGGCGCTGCGATCCAGATTGAGGTAATCGGCCAGCTGCTGGCGGTTGAACGGGATCTCGAACTGCAGGCTGCCGCAGCGGGCGGCCTGGGCGGAAAAGTAGGTCAGCAGACGGCCCCGCACGGTTTTGGGGGTGGTGCAGAAGATGCGTTGGGAAAGGCTCAGGTTCTTGCGCATGGACACGGTGAGCAGGTTGCGCAGCAGCGTTTCCCGCACCGGGCCGGGCACCCCGCCGGAAAAGGCGGAAACATTCACGAACAGCACCTCGCATTCCTCCGCCGCTACGGCGTCCACCATCAGAACATCGCCGCAAAGGGCGTAGGTCTCGGCAAAGGCCTGCCCGGCGGAAATGCTGCTCAGGATGCTCTTGCTGCCCCACAGGTCGAGATTTTCAATGTGGACGGTGCCGCGCAGCACCACGCCCAAGGTGTGCACGCGCTCCCCGGCATGGAAAATGATGGCGTGCTTTGGGTAGGTCTTTGTGCGCAGGCAGCCGGACTGTTCCAGTGCAGCCCAGTCGGCCTCTGTCAGGCCCTGAAACAGCGGAGATGCAACGGGTCTCATAAAAATGCCTCACTTCCGTGGTTATAACAACCGAATGACTGCCCTGATTATAGTATACTCAGAGCACAAACACAAGGAGGGTATGGACATGATCCGTAAAATCATTCATATAGATGAAGAAAAATGCAACGGCTGCGGGGCCTGCGTCACCGCCTGCCACGAGGGTGCCATCGGTCTGGTGAACGGCAAGGCAAAGCTCATGCGCGACGATTACTGCGACGGCTTTGGTGATTGTCTGCCCGGCTGCCCCACCGGTGCCATCACCTTTGAAGAGCGCGAGGCTGCTGCCTACGACGAGCAGGCCGTGCTGGAAAACAAGCAGAAAAAGGCCGCCCAGGCGGCAAAACCGGCCTTCCACGGCTGCCCAGGCAGTGCCATGCGCCAGTTCCACCGGGAAGCAGCTGCGCCCGCCGCAGCTGTGCCTGCCGCACCGCTGGCGTCGCAGCTGGGCCAGTGGCCCTGCCAGATCAAGCTGGTGCCGGTGAACGCCCCTTACTTTGACGGGGCAAAACTGCTGATCGCCGCCGATTGCACGGCCTACGCCTATGCCAATGTGCACGAGGAGTTCATGAAGGGCAAGATCACTCTCATCGGCTGCCCCAAGCTGGACAGTGTGGACTATAGCGAGAAGCTGACCGAGATCTTCCGCGCCAATGAAATCCGCAGCGTGACGGTGCTGCGCATGGAAGTGCCCTGCTGCGGCGGGCTGGAACACGCCGTCGTGACGGCCCTGAAAAACAGCGGCAAGTTCGTGCCGTGGCAGGTGGTGACCATCTCCACCGACGGCCGCATCCTTGACCGGTAAAAGCATCAAAAAAGAAACGGCAGACACTTTGCAAGGCGTCTGCCGTTTTTGCTTATCGGAGTGGTTCAGGAGGCAGCCTGCGTGCCGGACGCAGCGCCCTGCACGAACTGCACCACGCTCTCGATGGTCTGGCGCAGCTGCACCAGCGAGGCGATGTCGCTGTCCCGCATGCGGGAGGTGGGGGCCACCAGCGTCGGGGCTGCGGGGGTCACGGTGCCGGTGAGTTCGGTGTGGATGCCGTGGGCCGGGATATCCAGCAGGATGTGCACGGCAGGGGAGGAACTCCGCAGCAGGCCGCTCTTTTCCACGCCCAGGGTCAGCACAGGGGCGTCGGCGGAGGTGTCATCCGTTTCCATCTGGAAGTAGAGGTAGCCCTCTTTTGCGTTTTGCGGCTGCACTTTCTTGATCTTCTTCAGGTCCAGCTGGAATTCGTTCATGGACTGCAGGCTGGTGGCGTTGTCGTCTACGCCCAGCAGGCTGGCCAGCTGGGTCTGGGAAATGTAGCTGCCCAGGCTCCAGTCCGGGATCAGCACACCGGCCAGCGGGTAGCTGGCGGTGATGCTGCTGCACAGGGTGCGGTAGAGCTGCCCTGCATCATACAAAGTCTCGTCCTTGCTGATATACAGGCGGGTCAGGGGCTGGCTGGAGCCGCTGACCTTCGGGTACAACTCCAACTGCAAAGCGTCCGGCGTATACTGGCCGTCCACCCGGCCGGAAGTGCCGCCGAACTGCGCCAGCACCTTATATAAAGCGGGCTCTTCGGCAGCCGTGGAAGTGATCTGGTAATCCAGCGAGAAAGTGGCACCGCTGGCAAAGCTCCGCACCCGG
Organism: uncultured Faecalibacterium sp.; assembly: GCA_902463905.1. GTDB lineage: Bacteria > Bacillota > Clostridia > Oscillospirales > Ruminococcaceae > Faecalibacterium. Next base: position 7,416 of record CABQHF010000039.1, read on the forward strand.
CGGCTCACCAGCCCAAGCGCCACTGCGGCGGCCACCACGCACACCAGCACGAGGCACAGCACCACCACGACCGCAGCGCGGGCACCGGTACGCTTCTTTTTGGATGCAGCCATAAAATGTTCCTCCTTCAGGAAAGTTTTTTTTCAGCATAGCGGAACAGGGGGCGATTGTCAAGGACGGCATTTGGAAATAAAACAAAAAACCTGAAACATTTCTGTTTCAGGTTTCTGGCGGAAAGATGGGGATTCGAACCCCAGAACGCTTTTGACACGTTACACGATTTCCAGTCGTGCGCCTTAGACCAACTCAGCCATCTTTCCACATCTTTTGTTCTGCCTTTGGGCGGGTGCCCTTGACGCTCCACTATAATACCTGAAACGGGCTGTTTTGTCAAGGATTTTTTCAAAAAAATCTGAATTTTTTGAAAATGACGTGCCGTCGTACTGCGTGCGCGTCGGGCGGGTGCAAAAGGTGCGCAAAAACCTTGACGCAGACGGAAAACAAGGCTATGATGGGGGCAGAGAGTGCTGCGGCGGGGCTTCTCCTGCTGCAGGAATGGAAAATAAGGAGGATGGACTCTATATGAACTATGCTGAAGTGCTGGCCAATGCGCGGGAGTGCATCGGCAAATACTGCAAGGCCTGCCCGGTTTGCAACGGCGTGGCCTGCAAGAACCAGATCCCCGGCCCCGGTGCCAAGGGTGTGGGCGACACGGCGATCCGCAATTATAATAAGTGGGCGGAGATCCGGGTGAACATGGACACCCTATGCTCCGGCGGCACGCCGGACACCAGCCTGGAATTGTTCGGCCACAGCTTCAAGTACCCCTTCTTTGCCGGCCCGGTGGGTGCGGTGAACCTGCACTACTCCGAGACCTACAACGACATGACCTATAATGATGTGCTGGTGCGCGCCTGCGCAGAGAACGGCATCGCAGCCTTTACCGGCGACGGCACCAACCCCACCGTGATGGAAATGGCCACCAAGGCCATCGGTGCGGCAGGCGGCTGCGGTGTGCCCACCATCAAGCCCTGGAACATCGACACCATCAAGGAGAAGATGGCCGAGGCCAAGGCCAGCGGCTGCTTTGCAGTGGCGATGGACGTGGATGCGGCAGGCCTGCCCTTCCTCAAAAACATGACCCCGCCGGCTGGCAGCAAGAGCGTGGAAGAACTGGCCGAGATCGTGAAGCTGGCCGAGCGGCCCTTCATCGTCAAGGGTGTGATGACCGTCAAGGGTGCACTGAAGGCCAAGGAGGCCGGTGCTGCCGCCATTGTGGTGTCCAACCACGGTGGCCGTGTGCTGGATCAGTGCCCCGCTACCGCTGAGGTGCTGCCGGAGATTGCAGCTGCCCTCAAGGGCACCGGCGTGAAGATCCTGGTGGACGGCGGCATCCGCACCGGCGTGGATGTGTTCAAGGCTCTGGCTCTGGGCGCGGACGGCGTGCTGATCTGCCGCCCCTTCGTCACGGCCGTGTACGGCGGCGGTGCGGAGGGTGTGAAGTGCTACATCGACAAGCTGGCCGGGGAACTGGCCGACACCATGCAGATGTGCGGTGCCCACAGCCTGGCAGAGATCACCCCCGATATGGTGCGCGTATAAATCAAAAATGAGACTCAGGAGCCGGAGCATGCCTGCGGGTGTGCCCCGGCTTTGTTAAAGTTTGTTGAAAAGATGCGTGTACGAAATTTGGACGCTTGTGTATTGCCGGAAAATGCGCTACACTACAATCAACTGAACCGTAAACCGGATGCCTGCAGGCGGTGGATGCTGCCTGCTCATTTTAGGAGGAACTATGAAAAAGAAAACCGAGCAGAATGCTGCGGGAGCACCGCAGACGGAAGGAACTACGGGTGCCGCCAGGGGCGGAGCAGCTGCATTCCTGAAAAAGAACTGGAAGTGGCTGGTGCCGGTGGTCTGCGTGGCGGCGCTGGGCGGCTGGTGGCTGCTCAAGCCCAAGGACGCAAAGCCCGCCAGCGTGGATACCAGCTATGTGGAAACCGCGCCGGAGCAGCGGGATCTCGTCAACACCCTGAGCGGCACCGGCACACTGAAACCGGCCAATACCTACAGTGTCAAGTCGCTGGTGTCCGGCAAGGTGTTGACCTGCAGCTTTGAAGAGGGAGACATTGTGGAAGAGGGCGATGTGCTCTACACCGTGGATTCCTCCGACGCTACCACCAAGGCGGAGCAGGCCAGCATCACCCTGCAGCAGGCCCAGCGCAGCTATGACAAGACGGTGGATCGCCAGTATGTGCGTGCGGAAGTGGCCGGCATCGTGAGCAACCTCAAGGTCACCAAGGGAGATGAGGTGACCAGCGGTCAGGAAGTGGCCGTGATCCGCGACAACTCCAAGATGACACTGGCACTGGAGTTCCCGGCGGCAGACGCAGCCGGTTTCTCGGTGGGGCAGAGCGCGGACGTGACGCTGGACGGTACCTTTGAGACCCTGACCGGCACCATTACCGCCGTGACCGGCACCGATGCCCTGAGCACCGGCAACCTGCTCACCCGCACCGTGACCATCTCGGTGCGCAATGCAGGCGGCCTGACCACCGCTCAGGCGGCCACCGCCACCGTGAACGGTGTCAGCTCCATTGGCGCAGCAACCTTCCAGTATCAGGCCGAGCGTACCCTGACGGCAATGTCCGCCGGTACGGTCGTTGGCATCAGTGCACGCGAAGGCGACAGTGTGAACAAGGACGATATCGTGCTGCAGATCAGCGGCGATGACCTGAACGAGGCCATCCAGTCCGCCTCCGAGACGCTGCGCAGCGCAGAACTCTCGATGGAGAATCTGCAGGACACCATGAACAACTATACGGTGACCTCGCCCATCAGCGGCACCATTATTGAAAAGGCTGCCAAGGTGGGCGATGCCCTGAGTTCCGGCAGCGATCTGTGCACCATCTACGATCTGAGTTATCTGGAAATGACCATCAACGTGGACGAGCTGCAGGTCAGCAGCCTGTCGGTGGGGCAGACCGTGCAGGTCACCGCCGACGCTGTGCCGGACAAGACCTATGAAGGCGTGGTGACCCGTGTGTCCATGAAGGGCGACACCAGCGGCGGCACCACAACTTACCCGGTCACCGTGCGCATCGACGAGACCGACGGCCTGCGCCCCGGCATGAACGCCAACGCGGAGATCGTGGTGGCTGAGGCCAAGAACGCACTGGCCGTGCCCAATGCTGCCATCGTGCGCGGCGGCTATGTGCTGGTGACTCAGGATTCCCCCAGTGCTGCCAATGCAGACCCGGATATGATCGCCCCGGACGGCTTTGTGTATGTCAAGGTCAAGGTGGGTGTCAGCGACAGCGACTACACCCAGGTGGTCAGTGGTCTGACCGCAGAGGACACCGTGGGCTACGACCCAAGCTCGGTGAGCAGCGATACCTATTATGACGACGGCGGCTCGGAGTACCTGACCGACGAAACCGCCAACGAAGTGAAAAACGGTGAAAGCGCAGAGAGCACCGTAGCCGACGAACCGGCAGAGGAAGCGCCTGCGGACGCTGAAAACGGCGGCGAAGAGGTGATCGGCGGGGCCGACGCTGCAGGTGGCATCGACCCGTCGGAGGCAGACGGCGTGATCCTGACTTGACACGGAGGAACGAATGAGCGCTCTGATCGAATTTGACGAGGTCTGCAAGTATTACCAGATGGGCGACACCACGGTAAAGGCAGCAGACCACATTACCATGAAGATCGACAAAGGCGAGTTTGTGGCCATCGTGGGCCAGTCCGGTTCCGGCAAGTCCACCTGCATGAACATCATCGGCTGTCTGGACGTGCCCACCCACGGGGTGTACCGGCTCAACGGCCGGGACGTGGGCAAGATGAGCCGCAACGAACTGGCCGCAGTCCGCAACGAGATGCTGGGCTTCATCTTCCAGCAATATAACCTGCTGCCCCGGCTCAACCTGATGGAGAATGTGGAGGTGCCCCTGGTGTATGCGGGCATTTCCCGTGCCGAGCGGCACGTCCGTGCCCGCGAGGTGCTGAACCAGGTGGGTCTGGGTGATAAACTGAAAAACCGGCCCAACCAGCTTTCCGGCGGCCAGCAGCAGCGTGTGTCCATCGCGCGGGCGCTGGTGCGCAACCCGGCGGTGATCCTGGCCGACGAGCCTACCGGTGCACTGGATTCCCACACCGGACGCGAGGTGCTGGGTATGCTGCAGCAGTTGCACGAGCAGGGGCACACTGTGGTGCTGATCACCCACGATAACTCCATCGCGGTGCAGGCAGACCGCATCATCCGGCTGGAGGACGGCCGGGTGGTCTACGACGGCGATGCCCATGCACCGGAGGCCATTGTGCGGCCCACACTGCTGCCGGAAGAGGAGGCGGAAAAATGATCATTGAAACCTTCCGTCAGGCCATCCAGAACGTGTGGAGCAATAAGCTGCGCACCTTCCTGACCATGCTGGGCATCATCATCGGCGTGATGGCGGTCATCGTCATCGTGGGCCTGGGCAACGGCATGACCAAGAGCATGCGCGACAGTTTTTCCTCGCTGGGCACCAACACCCTCACCGTGCAGGTGTGGGGCTACGGTACCCGCAATGCCTCGGTGGATGATATGTACAGCATCGCCGACCGGCACAAGGACCTGATCAAGTCCATCTCGCCGGAGGTGGATTACAGCGGCAGCGGTAACCTGAAGATCGGCACCAACACCTACCGCTGGGTCACCATGAACGGCGTGGACGAAAACTATACCGCCATGAAGAACTACCAAATCGCGCAGGGGCGCGGGCTGCAGTACATGGATATCAAGGACAACAAGCAGGTGTGTATCATCGGCGATTACATCAACCGGGTGGCCTTTGGCGGCAACGGCTTGGGCCAGACGCTGAAGATCGGTGCCAACAAGTTCCGCGTGGTGGGCGTGCTGGCCGCAAAGGTCAGCAACGCCGATATGCAGGAAGGCTCGGATGACGATTGTGTGTACCTGCCCTACAGCACCATCCTGCGGCTGTCCAACCAGAGCACGGTGAACAGCTACACCGCCGTCATGGTGGACGAGAGCCGCGCCAACGAGGCAAAGGCCGTCGTGGAAAGCGAGCTGCTGAGCCTGCTGGGCTCGGATAACGGCTATTACGTTTACAGCGCCAGCGAGTGGCTGGAAGAAATGAACAAGATGATCAACATGGTCATCGTGGTGCTTACCGGCATCGCCAGCATCTCGCTGCTGGTGGGCGGCATCGGCATCATGAACATCATGCTGGTGT
>CABQHF010000040.1 GCA_902463905.1 uncultured Faecalibacterium sp.
TGATCGAGAAGTGCCTGGGCCGCGAAGTGCCCCACGGCGGTCTGCCCGCCGATGCCGGCGCCATCGTGATGAACGTGACCAGTGTGTCCACCCTGGGCAAGTATCTGGCTACCGGTATGCCGGTGGTCCAGCGCACCATCACCGTGGACGGCGATGCCTGCGAGAAGCCTCAGAACATCGTGGTGCCTGTGGGTACCGCATATCAGGACATCATCGACTTTGCCGGTGTCAAGGGCACCCTGGGCAAGGTGGTGGCCGGCGGTGCCATGATGGGCCCCGCTGTGGAGAACCTGAACTACCCCACCACCAAGACGACCTCAGGCCTGATCCTGCTGAGCGAGGCTGCTGCACAGCCCGCCCCGGTGAACCCCTGCATCCGCTGCGGCCGCTGCGTGGAGTACTGCCCCATGGGCCTGGAGCCTGTGGAAGTGAACCAGGCTTACGCTGCCCGTGACGTGCAGGAGCTGGGCAAGCTGCATGCAGACTACTGCTTCAACTGCGGCAGCTGCTCCTTCGTCTGCCCGGCCAAGCGCCCGGTGACCCAGATGATGAGCCTGGCAAAGGCATTCTACCTTGGTGAAATCAAAAAAGGAGGCAATAAGTAATGGATACGAAGCTTATTGTTTCGGCTTCCCCGCATGTGCGCAGCGAAGAGACCACGCAGGGCCTGATGGCCAACGTGATCGTGGCCCTGTGCCCCTGTGTGGTAGCCTCTGCCATCATTTTCGGCGTGCGTGCCCTGCTGGTCACGGCAGTGTCCGTCATCGCCTGTGTGTTCTTTGAGTGGCTGTACTGCAAGCTGCTGAAGCGCCCCAACCCCATCAGTGACCTGTCCGCTGTGGTCACCGGCATCATCCTGGCCATGAACGTGCCCGTGGGCATGCCCATCGGCCAGCTGATCATCGGCGATCTGGTGGCCATCGTCATCGTCAAGCAGCTGTTCGGCGGCATCGGCATGAACTTTGCCAACCCCGCTCTGGTGGGCCGTATCGTGCTGTTCATCAGCTTTGCCGGTTCCATGAACAAGTGGGTGTTCCCGGATGCAGCGGTGGACCAGCTGTCCAGCGCTACCCCGCTGGCTGTGGCCGATAAGTCCAAGCTGAGCCTGCTGGATCTGTTCATGGGCATCCATGGCGGTGTGCTGGGTGAGACCTGCGCTCTGGCCATCGTGCTGGGCCTTGTCTACCTGGTGGCCACCAAGACCATCAGCATCGCCATCCCTGCTTCTTATGTGGGCAGCATGTTCGTGTTCTACCTGATCGCTACCCGCGATCTGCACGCTGCGCTGGCAGCCGTGCTGAGCGGCGGCCTGCTGTTCGGTGCCGTGTTCATGGCCACCGACTACGTCACCAGCCCCTTCACCCTGAAGGGCAAACTGGTGTACGGTGTGGCACTGGGCATCGTGACCTTTGCCATCCGTTACTGGGGCAGCTACACCGAGGGCGTGTCCTTCGCACTGCTGTTCATGAACCTGTGGGTCCCGTACATCAATGACCTGACCCGTCAGACCCCGTATGGCTATGTCAAGCCTGCAAAGAAAGCGAAGGAGGGTGCTGACAAATGAGTAAGACCTCGAATTCCAACTGGGAGACTACCATCAAGCCCATCGTTGTGCTGAGCGTGATCTCTCTGGTCGTCAGCCTGCTGCTGGCTCTGGTGAACTCCATGACCGCTCCGGTCATTGCCGAGAACACCAAGCGCACCACGCTGGCTGCTTATGTCGGCGTGCTGCCCACCGTCTCGGATGCTTCCGAGCTGGAGGAAGTGACCGGCTACACCACCGAAAATGTCACCGGTGTGGTCAAGGCTCCGGACGGCAGCCTGGCCATCAAGGCTGAGGAATCCGGCTTCGACGGCGGCATCGTCACCGTCATCGTCGGCATGGACGCCAACGGCACCGAGACCGGCATCTGGGTGGATGCTTCCACCCAGACCAAGGGCATCGGCAGTGCCGTGGCCGAAGACGATTTCCTGAAGCAGTTCGACGGCCTGGATTGCACCCAGAGCGTTGTGATGGGCCAGAACGGCGTGGACGGCAAGACCGGCGCGACCTTCTCCTCCAAGGCACTGTTTGCCGCTCTGAACGACATCGTCAACTGCTACAATGAGCTGGCATAAAGGAGGTTGGTAAGAAATGGCACAAGAAAAGAAGTCCAAGGTAAGCATCCTTACCAACGGCATCATCAAAGAGAACCCCGTTCTGCGTCTGGTTCTGGGCACCTGCTCCACGCTGGCTGTTACCACCGCAGTGTCCAGTGCACTGGGCATGGGCGCTGCGTTCACCTTCGTGCTGGTGTGCGCCAACATCATGATCTCCCTGCTGCGCAAGGTGATCCCCGGCAAGGTGCATCTGCCCTGCTACATCGTCATCATTGCAGGCTTCGTGACCATCGTGCAGATGTTCATGCAGGCCTACATGGAAAGCCTGTACAACGCATTGGGCGTGTTCCTGCCCCTGATCGTTGTCAACTGTATCATTCTGGGCCGTGCTGAGATGTTCGCCTGCAAGAACAGCGTGGTGGACTCCGCACTGGACGGCATCGGCATGGGCATCGGCTACACCCTGACTGTCGTGCTGATGGCTACCATCCGTGAGATCCTGGGCAGCGGCACCTGGCTGGGCTTCAAGATCCTGCCGGACAGCGTTGCCAAGATCGGCATCATGACCCAGGCTCCCGGCGCATTCTTCTGCTTCGGCCTGCTGATGGCCGGCTGTGTGTGGCTGGAAGGCAAGCTGGACGCCCGCATCGAGCGCAAGAGCTGCTGTGACATTGACAACCTGAAGAAGGAGGCGGAATAAGATGCTCGTCAAACTCGCTGCTATCTTCTTCAGCATGATCCTTGTCAACAACTACGTGCTGGTGAAGTTCTATGGTATCTGCCCGTTCCTGGGCGTTTCCAAAAAGCTGGACTCCTCCGTTGGTATGTCCGGCGCTGTTATCTTCGTCATGTTCATGGCCACGGCCGTGACCTTCCCCATCCAGATCTTCATCCTGGATCCGGCTGGTCTGGGCTATCTGCAGACCATCGTGTTCATTCTGGTCATCGCCGTGCTGGTGCAGTTCATCGAGATCTTCCTCAAGAAGTATATCGTTGCCCTGTACAACTCGCTGGGCGTTTACCTGCCCCTGATCACCACCAACTGCTGCGTGCTGGCTGTCACCATCCTGGTCGTGGATGACTACGGTGCAGACGTGGCTGCTTTGGGCTTTGGCGCTGCCTACATCGAGGCTCTGGTCTGTGCCATCGGCGCAGGCGTCGGCTTCATGCTGGCCATGGTCATGTTCAGCGGCGTGCGCAAGCGCGTGGAAGCCTGCGATCCCCCGGCACCCTTCAAGGGCCTGCCCATCACCCTGATCGCAGCAGCAATCACCAGCCTGTCCTTCATGGGCTTCGGCGGCATCGTCGAAAACCTGTTCAATGTCACGCTGTAAGGGAGGAACAGGAAAATGAGTATTGTATCTGCTGTTGTTCTGTGTACCCTCGTGGGCGCAGTCGGTGCCATCATCCTGGTCGCAGCGGCCAAGTTCATGGCGGTCGAGGAAGACCCCCGTATTGAGGAAGTTGCCGGCTGCCTGGCCGGTGCAAACTGCGGCGGCTGCGGCTACGCAGGCTGTGCCGACTACGCAAAGGCTGTTGTTATGGACGGTGTGCCTTGCGACAAGTGCGCACCCGGCGGCCCCAAGGCTGCTGCTGCCATCGCCAAGATCATGGGCGGCGAGGCCAGCGCTGTGGAGAAAAAGGCTGTGGTCCAGTGCCAGGGCAGTTCCGAGCACTGCAAGCCCAGCTATGATTACAAGGGCATCCAGACCTGTGCCGCTGCTGCGGCCCTGTACGGCGGCCCCAAGACCTGCTCCTTCGCCTGCATCGGCCTGGGCGACTGCACCAAGGTGTGCAAGTTCGACGCCATCCACATCGTGGACGGTGTGGCCAAGGTGGACAAGGACAAGTGCACCGGCTGCGGTGCCTGCGCCAACACCTGCCCCAAGAAGGTCATTATGATCGACGCCGCCGGCCCGCGCAAGCCCGTTGTCATGTGCTCCAACAAGGACAAGGGCGCTGTGGCCAACAAGGTCTGCACCACCTCCTGCATCGCCTGCGGTATGTGCGAGCGTACCTGTAAGTTCGATGCCATCCATGTGGTGGACGGCGTGGCCCGTGTGGACTACGACAAGTGCAAGGGCTGCGGTATGTGCGCCCAGAAGTGCCCGAAGAAGATCATCCTCTTCCCGCTGAAGGACGATCCGTATCCCCCGAAGCCGGTGGTGAAGCCCGCCGCTCCCGCTGCTGCACCCGCAGCAAAGCCGGAAGCCAAGGCAGAGGCAAAGCCTGAGACCAAGGCGGAGTAAAACCGCATCAAGCAAACCCTGAAAGAAGGGATGGGCGCTCGTCCATCCCTTCTTTTTGTGCTTTATGGGAAAAATTCGGTTGCATTGGGGCAGAATTGTGGTTTAATGGAAAAAAACCTTGTGGGAGGAAATGAGGAACACCATGGAACAACAAAACGAACGCCTGCGCAATACAGGCTTTGCGACCTTCTTTTTCAGCGGCATCTGCGCCATCAGCGCGGGCGTGGTGGTCAGCCTGCTGCAGGAGCGTTACGGTTTTGCCTACGGTATGACCGGCACCCTGCTCTCCATGATGAGCGTGGGCAACCTGCTGGCCGGTTTTCTCATCGCGATGCTGCCGGGTGCGCTGGGCATGAAGCCCAGTGTCCTGCTGCTGACCATCGGCTATGCGGTGGGCTATGCCATCATGGGTCTGACCGGGGCCGAGCTGCTGCTGGCACTGGCGTTTTTCCTTGTGGGCATCGCCAAGGGCAGCGTTATCAACACCTGTACGATTCTGGTCAGTGACCACTCTGCCGACCGCACCCGCGGCATGAACCTGATGCACAGCTGCTATGCCTGCGGCGCACTGCTGTGCCCCTTCCTGATCGCGGCGGCCGCAAAGGTGAGCACCGAGCTGGCGGTGTTCCTGCTGGCAGGCTTGGGCCTTGTGCTGTGGCTGGTGTATCTGGGCACGCCGTTTGCAGGCGGCAAGGCCAAAAAGAGCGGCAAGGAAGTGACCGACTGGAGCTTCCTGCGCTCTACCCGGTTCTGGCTGCTGACGGGTCTGTTGTTCTGCCAGAATGCCGCCGAGCAGAGCGTCACCGGCTGGATGGTCACCTATTTCAAGGGCAGCGGCATCATTGCCGGTTCCCTGGCCGCTTACACCGTCACCGTGATGTGGGGTGCAACGCTGGTGGCACGGCTGCTCATCGCCTTTGTGTTCCCCTTCAAGAACCCCCGCAAGGCCATGGTGGGCATGAGCGTGCTGTGCAGCATTTTCTATGTGCTGATGGTCATGGCCCACACCCAGGGTGCAGCCATCCTGCTGCTGTTTGCCTTTGCCTTCTCCATGGCGGGACTGAACCCCACCGCTGTGGCCAGTGCGGGCCGGATGACCAGCGTAGCCAGTATGGGCATCATGCTGCCGGTGGCCTCCAGTGGCGCCATCCTCATGCCGTGGATCATCGGCATCATCGCCGAGAAGGTCAGCCTTGCCGCCGGTATGGCCTCCAACATCGTGCCCTGTGTAGGCCTTGTGATCTTCACCCTGCTGGTGGCACGCCTGCCGGAGGAATAAGGAAATGAGGTCCTGCTGGCGCAGAAATGATGTGCTGCCGAAATAATAAATAAGAATTCCGCTATGGATGCCCAGAGCAGAGCGGAGGGCATTTTGGAGCGTTCTGCGTTATCTCTCAATGCCCCGGGCCTTTGCGCTGAACTCGCACCCGCAGTAGTCCTGCCGGTAGAGGTGGTACTCCTCCGACAGCTGCAGGGAACGCAGGTATCCGTTGTGCTTTTTGAAGTCCGAGGGCAGGTGCTTCACCCCGAATTCCGCTTCCAGCTCCTGCCCGATGGCGTTGATGCGCTTGGCGTCCTTGTGGGGGCTGATGGACAGGGTGGTGGTGAACCAGTCGAAGCCGTGTTCGGCAGCGTACTGCGCCGCCCGGCGCATCCGCAGCCGGTAGCAGACGGTGCAGCGGCCGCCGCGCTCCGGCTCGTTTTCCAGCCCCTGCACGGCAGAGTAGAACTCCTGCGGGGCGTAGGTGTCCTCCACCACGGTCACCCCCAGCGGGTGGGCCTCGGCCACGAACTTTTTCAGCTCCTCGCCCCGGCGGTGGTATTCCTCGGCCGGCCAGGTGTTGGGGTTATAGTAGAGAACCGTGATCTCAAAATACTGGCACAGCTGCTCCAGCACCGCGCTGGAACAGGGGCCGCAGCAGGCGTGCAGCAAAAGGCGTGGGCGGGTGCCGCCCAGAGTTTTCAACACGGCGTCCATCTGCTGTGCAAAATTCAATTGAGTTGCCATTGATATCATCCTCTGTTATAATGTTTCTGTTGACATTATAGCATATTTTGCGCTGAAATACAGGAGGTTCCCCCATGACCCAGGAAAAGATCGCCCGCATCAATGAACTGGCAAAAAAGAGCAAGACCACCGGCCTGACCGATGCCGAAAAGGCCGAGCAGCAGACCCTGCGGCAGGAGTATCTGGCCGATGTCAAGGCCAGCCTGCGCGCCCAGCTGGACCACACGTCCATCCAGGAGCCGGACGGCACCATCCACAAGGTGACCCGCCGCACGGACGCAAAAAAGCCCCGCAGCTGAGCGGACCGCTTCCGGACCCGAATTTTGGAGGAAAATGCAGCCGAAAGGTGCGTTTTCCTCTTTTTTTGCGCGGCAGACTGTGTTATACTATACTAGTATTGGTGCGTGCTGAATACGCGCGCCGTCGTATTTTCCCAAGGTGGCGTATCCCGGGCAAGGTGCACGGAAAAGGCTGTCTTTTGAAAAAAGGATAAAGAGGTCATTTATTATGCTTACTGCAATTACGGGTATCAACTGGGGCGATGAGGGCAAGGGCCGCATGGTCGACCTGATCAGCCAGGAGTATGACATCGTTGCACGTTATCAGGGCGGCAACAACGCTGGCCATACGGTCAAGAACGAGCGCGGCAAGTTCGTGCTGAACCTGCTGCCCTCTGGTATCCTGCGCCCGAATGTTGTCTGCGTCATGGGCAACGGTATGGTCATCGACCCGCATCATCTGGACGGCGAGATCAACAAGCTGCGCGAGCAGGGCATTGACATCAGCCCCGCCAACCTGAAGATCTCCGACCGTGCAACCATCACCATGCCCTATCATGTGGCAGAGGACGGCCTGGAAGAGGCCCGTCTGGCCAAGACCGGCGCACAGTTCGGCTCCACCAAGCGCGGCATCGCCTACGCTTACGGCGACAAGTACATGAAAAAGACCCTGCGCATGGGCGATCTGCTGCACCTGGACGACGCTGTGAAGAAGCGCCTGATCACCATGGTGGACGCCAAGAACCTGGTGATGGAGGGCAGCTACAACGCCGACCCCATCAGCGTGGACGAGATGTGGGCATGGCTGGAGAAGTATGCCGCCATCTTCAAGGATTACATCTGCGATGTGGGCCAGTACCTGGCCGATGCAGACGCTGCCGGCAAGAAGGTGCTGTTTGAGGCACAGCTGGGCGCTCTGCGCGACATCGACTTCGGCATCTACCCCTACACCACTTCTTCCAACGTCATCGGTGCTTATGCTCCCATCGGCGCAGGCATCCCGGGCCACAAGCTGCACAACTCCATCGGTGTCATGAAGGCTTACTCCTCCTGCGTGGGTGACGGCCCCTTTACCGCAGAGCTGGCCATGACCGAGGAAGAGAAACACGCTCTGCGTGAGGCAGGCCACGAGTATGGCGCTGCCACCGGCCGTCCCCGCCGCGTGGGCCCCATCGACCTGGTGGCAAGCCGCTACGGCGTGTTCTGCCAGGGCTGCGACGAGGTCGCCCTGACCCTGCTGGATGTGCTGGACTACATGGACAAGATCCCCATGGTCACTGCTTACAAGCTGAGCGACGGCACCACTACCACCCGCTTCCCCATGGGCGAGGCACTGGACACCGCACAGCCTGTGGTGGAGTACCTGCCCGGCTGGCACTGCGACATCACCGCAGCCCGCAAGTGGGAGGACCTGCCCAAGGAGGCGCAGGCTTACGTTGAGTACCTGGAAAAGGCCGTGGGCTGCAAGATCACCTACATCTCCGTGGGTGCCGAGCGTGAGGCTTACGTCCACCACGTCTGATCCCGGACACCCTGCGCGAATCCAACACAGAAAAGGAAGCGTCACAGATGTTTGATATCATTACCGACAGCGCATGCGACCTGACCCCGGAGACCACCCGGCAGATGGGGGTGGAGGTGGTGCCCTTTTATGTGTCCCTGGACGGGGAGCACTACCGCAAGGAGGGCACCGAGATCCCGGTGCGGGATTTCTACCAGTTCATGGTAGATAACCCTGCCGCCTACCCCAAGACCAGTCTGGCCTCCATTGAGGATTTTGAAACGGTCTTCCGGGCACACGCCCAGGCGGGCCGGGATGTGCTGTGCCTGGTGTTCACCGGTAAGATGAGCGGCTGCGTGGGCAGCGCCCGCAATGCCCGGGAACTGGTGCTGGAGGACTACCCCGATGCCCGCATTGAGGTGATGGACAGCACGGCGGCCACGGTCACCGAAGCCGTCATGGTGGAAAACGCTGTGGCCATGCGGGATGCCGGCTGCTCGCTGGATGAGACGGTGACCTGGCTGGAAGCCGAAAAGGTGACCAACCAGATCTTCTTCACAGTGGGCAATCTGGACTACCTGATCAAGGGCGGACGCATCGGCAAGGTGACCGGACGGGCCGCCAACATGCTGGGCATCAAGCCCATGATCCTGTTCAAGGATGGCGAGATCTTTTCCGGCGGCGTGGCCCGCGGCCGGCAGAAGAGCTTTGAAAAGGCGCTGGAGCAGCTGATGAACTATCTGGCTGCCCACGGCGGCACGCCTGACGACTACCGCATCACGGTGGGCTATGGCTATGACGCCGACGAGGGCAAGCGCCTGTGGATGCAGACCCGTGCCGCCCTGCGTGCTAAGTACCCCGGTGTACAGTGTGAGGTGGGCCTGCTGCAGATCGGCTGCACCATTGCGGTGCACACCGGCCCCTATGCACTGGGCATGGGTGTGATGCGCCGCTGGAAAAAGCAGGCTTAACGGCTCTGCTGCTTCCGGAACCCCCATAAAAAGGAGAGATACCATGCAGATTTTCAACACGCTGACCCGTCAGAAGGAAGAATTTGTGCCGCAGGTGCCGGGCGAGTACCGCATCTACGTCTGCGGCCCGACGGTTTACAACTACATCCACATCGGCAACGCCCGCCCGCTGATCGTGTTCGATACCCTGCGCCGTTATCTGGAGTACCGCGGCAACAAGGTGATCTACGTTTCCAACATCACCGACATTGACGACAAGCTCATCAAGAAAGGGCAGGAAGAGGGCACCTCCATGAAGGAGGTCGCCCAGCGCTTCGAGGCCGAGTACCTCAAGGACGCCGAGGGCCTGAACTGCAAAAAGCCCACCGTCCAGCCCCGCGCCACCGAGCACATCCAGCAGATCCTGGACATCGTGAAGGATCTGATCGACTCCGGCCACGCTTACGTTGCCAAGAACGGCGACGTGTATTTCCGGGTGAAGAGCGACCCCGAATACGGCAAGCTGAGCCACCTGAAGCTGGAGGATCTGGAGAGCGGCAACCGCGAGCTGCGCAGCCGCATGGAGGACGACCTGAAGGAGGATTCCGCCGACTTTGCAGTCTGGAAGGCCGCCAAGCCCGGCGAGCCTGCCTGGGAAAGCCCCTACGGCATGGGCCGCCCCGGCTGGCACATCGAGTGCAGTGCCATGAGCCGTACCCACCTGGGGAAGACCATCGACCTGCACTGCGGCGGCCAGGATCTGATCTTCCCTCACCACGAGAACGAGATCGCCCAGAGCGAATGCGCCAACGGCTGCACTTTCGCCCGCTACTGGATGCACAACGGCTTCATCAACGTGGACAACCAGAAGATGTCCAAGAGCCTGCACAACTTCTTCACGGTGCGGGACGTGGCAAACCTGTACGGCTATGAGCCGATCCGCTACTTCATGCTGACCGCCGGTTACCGGATGCCGCTGAACTACACGGTGGATCTGATCGAGAGCTGCAAGAACAGCCTGGAGCGCCTGTACACCTGCCGCGAGAACCTGGACTTTACCCTGAGCAAGGGCAGCTTTGGCACCGACGAGACCCTGAAGGAAAAGGCCGCCGAGGCAAAGCAGAAGTTCTGCACCGCCATGGACGACGACCTGAACACCCCGGACGCACTGGCCGCTGTGTTCGACCTGGTGAAGGATATCAACACCCTGTCTGCAGCTTCCAGCAAGGAAGCACTGGAGACCGCTGCCGCCGCCTTTGACGAGATCACCGGCGTGCTGGGCCTGCTGTACAACCGCAAGAAGGATGAGGTGCCCGCCGAGGTGACCGCCCTGGTGGAAAAGCGTGCAGCTGCTAAGAAAGCCAAGGACTGGGCCGCCGCCGACGCCATCCGCGCCGAGCTGACCTCCATGGGCTGGGCCGTCAAGGACACCGCCCAGGGCCCGCAGCTGAGCAAGCTGTAAGCTGACACGAAATATAACGAGGCCAACATCCTCGCCCTCTCCGTCATTGCTTGCGCAATGCCACCTCTCCCTTTGGGAGAGCTGTCACCGAAGGTGACTGAGAGGGCGAGGCCGCTCAAAATAAAACAGCATCTACATTTTTCGCTGATTCTTCTGAAATCGGGAGCGAATTCTGCAGATGCCTTTCTTTTGTCCGGCAATATCCTGCTAAAACAGGCTTTCCGTGCAAAATCCTGCGCAACAGCTCTTTACATTCCGGCGGCATTTTGCCATAATGAAAAAAAGCGCTTTGCGGAGGATGACACGATGAAGGTCATGGCTTTTGATGTTGGCGGCACCGAGATCAAATACTCGGTGATGGATGAGCAGATGCACCGCACGGATGCCGGTTCGGTGCCCACGCCGCAGGATACCCAGGAGCATTTTCTGAACACAATATACGCCCTGTATGCGCCTCACCGGGAAGAGGTGGAGGGCATTGCCATGGCGCTGCCGGGCTTTGTGGATAATAAGACCGGCTTTGTCTCCAACGGTGGCGCACTGCTGTACAACACCGGCACCCCGGTGGGGCAGCGCATCCGCGAAAAATGCGGCTGCCCCGTTTCGCTGGAAAATGACGGCAAGGCGGCCGCCATCGCCGAGCTGCGGGCCGGTGCGCTGCAGGGGTGCACCAATGCGGCGGTGTTCCTTATCGGCACCGGCGTGGGCGGCGGCATCATCGCCAATGGCGGGCTGGTGAGGGGCACTCACTTTACCGCCGGTGAGTACAGTTTCGTGAACACCAATGCCGACGAGTGGGACGCCGACGACAAGAACATGGCCTGCCAGTGCAGCACCCGGAACCTGCTGCTGTGGTATCGCGCCCGCAAGGGCCTGCCGGAAGATGCTCCCATGAACGGCCGGATCTTTTTTGAGGCCGCCAACGCCGGGGAACAGGAAGCACTGGAGGTGCTGCAGCGGTTCTGCAGGGCAGTGGCAGTGCAGATCTACAACCTGACCGTCCTGCTGGATGTGGAAAAAGTGGCCGTGGGCGGCGGCATCAGCAAACAGCCCCTTCTGCTGCAGGGGCTGCGCAGCGCCTACGACGGGCTGTTCGCCTCCAAGGATAACCCGTATATGAAGGGCCTGCCCCGCACCGAGATCGTGCCCTGTGCCTTCAGCAGCGAGGCAAATCAGGTGGGTGCCATGGCGGCCTATCTGCAGGAATTCCACGGCTGAGACTGATCAAAAAAGGGAGCATTTCCAGACAGGAAACGCTCCCTTTTTGCAGGCTTTGAGTGACGGTTTACAGGAACCAGCGCTCGGAGAGGATCCACCAGATTCCCGGCAGGTTGATGGGGAACAGGTTGTAGAACAGATCGCGCAGGGCAGTGAACATGGGGCAGGCCTCCTTTCTTTGGCTTTCTTGCGTTCCGGTGGTTCTGGCACCGGCAGCGTCATAAGGAGAGATCAGGCAAAAAATGCCTTCAGCAGAAGCAGCAGCACTTTGAAGAAATTCCCGGTGCCGAGCAGCTTATACAGCGAGACAAGAGTAGACAGCATGCGTTGTTTGCTCCTTTCCATGGGGTGGGGGCAGAAGAGTGCCTCCGCCCGCCTCATAGAAGATACGAACCGGCGGTGCCAAAAATTGCAAACAGGATGCTGGAATTTTTTCCCACAACGCAAAAAAGCGGCGGCGCCCGCTGTGGGATGCCGCCGCTGCAGTGCAAACTTCAGGGAAAATGGCTCAGCGCTTCACGTTGAAAGCTGCCATGCCGGGGTAAACGGCGCTGCCGCCCAGCTGCTCTTCAATGCGCAGCAGCTGGTTGTACTTGGCCACACGCTCGCTGCGGCTGGGTGCACCGGTCTTGATCTGGCAGGTGTTCAGGGCCACGGCCAGGTCGGCGATGGTGGTGTCCTCGGTCTCACCGGAGCGGTGCGAGCTGATGGCGGTGTAACCGGCCTTGTGGGCCATCTTGATGGCCTCCAGCGTCTCGGACACGGAGCCGATCTGGTTCAGCTTGATCAGGATGGCGTTGCCGGCACCCAGCTGGATGCCCTTGGCCAGACGCTCGGTGTTGG
>CABQHF010000041.1 GCA_902463905.1 uncultured Faecalibacterium sp.
TGCCGCTACAACATGGACACCAACCGGGTGGAAGCCCGGTTCGAGGATGGCACCACCGTTGCCATCGACTGCACCGCCATCGAGGACGAGTACGGCAACACCCCAGCACAGAGGGCGGAGCTGGATTGGCTGCTCTACAACAAACCCTTGGAGTACGCCCATCTTGTGCTGAGTGGCGAGATCGAGCACTATCTCTCCCTTAGCTGCGACCACGGCAGGCCGGAAGATCAATGACATAACAAACACAGCCCCGTTCTGGTGAAGGAATCCAGAACGGGGCTGTATTGATGAAGGAGAAATGAAGGGAATATCAGGTTACAGATTCAGCTCAAACTGTTCCACCGTAACAGTTGCTTTGCCATCGGCGGCAAAGGTGATGCCATCGGCAGACTGGGGGGTGTAGATCCATGCCGTCATGGTCTGCTCTCCATCGTTGACAAAGACCTCCACGCTGTTTTTGTCCAGCAGGATGCGGAGTTTCAGCGCACCGTTCTGGCTGCGGACCTTGCAGCTGCGGCTGTGCACAATGTCGGCACGGGAACCGGCATGACTGCGGTCCAGCGTCAGCTGCGAGGTGTAGGGGTCGCAGGTCAGGCTGGTGTGATAGTCTGCATCGGCGGCGAGCTTCAGGGTGAAGGAGCGGTATTCGCCGGGCTGCACCGTGACGGTCAAATCCGCCACACGGCCCTTGATGCCTTCCAGAGAAGTTTCGCTTTGCACCGTCACATTTTCGTGGAAGGTGCGCTTGCCGTGGACGGCATCCAGCTCCCGCACCGGGGTCTGAAGAATGCGTCCATCCTTGATGTGCAGTTCTCGCGGGCAGATGGTCTGCCCGAACCACTTGCAGCCTTGCGGCTTATCCTCGGTGTCCGACCATGTTTGCAGCCATGCGGTCATGATCCGGCGGCCATCCGGGGCAAGGGTGGTCTGGGTGGCGTAGAAGTCGATGCCGCCGTCCATCAGCTGCACGTTTTCCTTGGTGAAGGTGTGGGTGGCTTCGTCATAGCTGCCGATGAAGGCCATGACATTGTGACCGTTGTGGAACTCGCCCTTGGGCAGCATCTCCATAGGGCCGATCATCAAGACCTGCTTGCCGTCCAGCGGAAAGAAGTCCGGGCACTCCCACATTTTGCCGTACTGGTTGTTGCTGCGTTCCAGCACCGTGACAAAGTGCCAGCTGAAGCCGTCCCTGCTCTGGAACAGCGCTGCTGCGCCGCTGCCGTCCTCGGTCAGGCAGACGGTGACGGCAGAGTAGGTGCCGTCGGCCTCACGCCAGATCTTGGGGTCCCGGAAGTCGAACTTGCTGAAGCCTTCCGGCAGGTCCTTCTGGGTCAGCACTGGGTTGCAGGCGGGCTTTTCGTAGTCGAGACCGTCACCGATGGCGATGCTCTGGGTCTGGATGTCCCGCATCTCCCCATTGGGCTGCTTTTCTGCGATCACGCTGGTGTACATCAGCAGCTGTTTGCCGTCATCCATCTCGGTGGCAGAACCGGAGAAGCAGCCGGGGCCATTGTCCGCCGGGGAATCCGGGGCAATGGCGCAGGGCAGATACTCCCAGTGCAGCAGGTCGGTGCTGACCGCGTGACCCCAGTGCATGGGACCCCACTTGGTCGCATAGGGATTGTACTGATAAAACTGGTGATACTTGCCCTGATAGAACGAGAAGCCGTTCGGGTCGTTGAGCCAGCCCACATAGGGGGTCATGTGGTAGGCAGGGCGTTCTTCCGGGGGGATTGCCGCGCCGTGTTCTGCTTCGTAGGCACGGGCTTTGTTCAAAATTTCACTTGGCATCGCGGATGCCTCCTTACGTCTTAGAATCAGGCGTTCGCCTTGTAGCGGTCGTATGCGCCCTGATAGACTTCCAGCAGCTTATCCATGCCGCAGTTGTTCTTCAGGGTATCCAGATAGGCTGCCCACTCGCTGTCGGAGGGGCCGCCATCCTTCAGCCACAGACCCTCCTGCTCAGAGACTGCGTTCTCAAAATCCGCACGGTAGCGGTCGATGGTGTCCAGCTCATCGGCATTGAAGACACAGTCCACAGGATAAGTAGTGGCATCGTCCACATACTTCATCCAATACTCGCTCAGGTCGGTCAGGCGCTCGATTGCGCGGTCTTCCATGTAGAAGTACTTGTCGTAGTACTCGCTGAGGATCAGCTTCGGACCCCAGACCTCATAGGAGGATTTCAGCTCGCCTGCGCCCTTGTTGTACTTTGCCTTGGCTTCCGCATCCGTAATGGATTTCCACTTGCCGTTGGCATCCTGCTCCGTAAAGAACACACCAATGGGGCCATACTGCAGCTGCATCACGGTCTCGCCGTCATACCACTGGTCGAAGAACTTCAAAAGGTTGGCAGGGCTCTGGCACTTGTTGGTAACGTTCAGGTTGCCGCTGTTGGTGCCGCCGCCGGTACGCACGGTGACGTTGTGGGTGCCGTCCGGGCCGTTCAGCACCGGCAGGAAGACATAGTCCTTGGCGTAATCGCCCATCAGTTCCTCGATGTACCACCATGTGGACACGCCCAGATAGCCCTGTGCGCCCTTTGCCAGCAGCTGATTGGCGTCCTGACTGAACATCTCCACATCCATCAGACCCTGGGCGTACCAGTCGTGGAAGTAGGTGACCGCCTTGCGGTAGTTGTCCTCGGCGCAGACAAAGCGGCACTTGCCGTCCTTCTGCAGCACGAGGTCGTTGCACACATCGTTGGGCCAGTTGGTGAAGCCGAAGCCTGCGTAGAAAATGTTCTGACCCCAGCACCACTCGTCAAAGCCGGTGGACATAGGGATGGTGCTGCCGGGAGCGTTGCCGTAGACCTTGGCGGACATATCGTTGTCCTTGAAAGCCTTCAGGGCGGTATGCAGCTCGTCCAGCGTGGTGGGAACTGCCAGCCCCAACTCGTCCAGCCAACGCTTGTTGATCATGGAGAACTGCGGAATGGTATAGATGCTGTAATCGTTCTCGTCACCGATACCGGCAGTGCCCATCTGCTCGGCAGCAGGCAGACCGTAGATGCAGCCGTCGCTCATGGTGATGGCGGCACGGATGTTGGGATGCTCGTCCAGAATTTTGGTCAGGTTGGGCATGGTCTCAGCATTGATATAGGGGGTCAGGTCTAAGAAGGTGCCGTCTGCGCCGTAGTTGGCGATCTCGTAGTTGGAGAAGCCCACCCCCATAAAGGCGTCCGGCAGCTGGTCGCCTGCAATGCGGATGTTCACCTGCTCGCTGAGGGAGTCGCTCATGGTCTCGTAATTGAGTTTGACGCCCACGTTATCTGCCAGCTTCTTCAGCACCTCGTTGTCGTTGTAGCCGGGGCTCAGGGCAGACTGACCGCCCACGATATCAAAGCTGGTCTGGTCGGTGTTGGAGGGGTCCGGTGCAGCGGGCTTTTTGCTGCCGCCGCAGGCAGACAGTGCCACGGCAGAACCGGCAACGGCACAAACCTTCAGGAAATTGCGGCGAGAGATCATCTTTTTCATGGTTGTTCTCCTTATCTATAATGTTGTGTCAGGCTCTTTTCGTTTTTTTTGGATGGGCAGCGGCTTCTGTTGCCCTCTTGCGGTGCCCTGCATCCGCTTCGTGCCTTGGGCGGCACTCGCGTCTTGCAGACCGCTGCGCCAAAAATTTCTCCCTGTTTCGGCCGCAGGCCGCGGTCGAAATTTTAGCCCTTCACGGCACCTGCCATGAAGCCTTTTTCAAAATATTTCTGTACGAAGGGGTAAACGATCAGCATGGGGGCGGCTGCCACGATGATGGAAGCAAACTTGACCATTTCGGTCAGCTTATTCAGCTCTGCAAAGCCGCCGGAGACCATGGAGGACTGGCTTGCACTGGTGGAGCTCTTGATCAGGATGTTCCGCAGCACCAGCGGCAGCGGAGCCTGATCGGCTCTCAGGTAGATCAGGGCGGTGAACCAGTCGTTCCAGTAGGCCACCATGCTGTACACCACCATAACGGCCATGATGGAGCGGCTCAGGGGGATGACCATCTTTACAAACACGGTCCACTTGGAGGCACCGTCGATCTCGGCGGCCTCCAGCAGCTCCCGGGGAATGTTGTTTTCAAAGAAGTTGCGGACGATGATCACGTTGCCCACGGCCACCACGCCGGGCAGGAACAGCGCCCACATACTGCCCAGCAGACCGGTCTGCTTGACGATGAGGTAGGTAGGAACCAGACCGCCGCCGAAGTACATGGTGATAACGAAGAACAGGCTGATGTACTTGCGTCCGGGCAGGTCCTTCACGCTCAGGGGGTAAGCCACCAGATAGATCATGATCACCGAGTACATGGTGCCGATGATGGTGTACTTGATGCTGTTCAAAAAACCGGAGAACAGGGCGCTGTCTGCAAACACCGCCTGATAGCCCTTCAGAGTGAACTGGCTGGGCAGCAGGAAGGTCTTGCCGGCGTACACATCGTAGGGGTCGGAGAAGGATGCCACCAGAATGTAATACAATGGGTATGCCACGATGAGCATAACGGCGGCGCAGATGACCACCAGAACGATATCGCTGACCTTATCGGACAGACCGCCGGGCTTCTGGCCGGACTTTGCAATGGATTTTGCCATACGATACGCCCCCTTACACAAAGCTGACGTCCGCCGCTTTCTTGGCGATGCGGTTGACGATGATGAGCAGGATGATGTTGACGACCGTGTTGAACAGGCCGACCGCCGTAGAATAACTGTATTTGGCGTTGATGATGCCCTGCTCGTAGACGTACACGGCGATGATATCGCTGGTGGCCTTGTTCAGCTCGGTCTGCAGCAGCAGCACCTTTTCAAAGCCCACATTCATCAGGTTGCCCACGCTCATAATGAGCTGCAGCACGATCATGGGCACCAGTTCCGGGATGTCGATGTGCAGGATGCGCTGGAACATGGATGCGCCGTCGATCTTGGCGGCTTCGTACAGGCTGGTGTCCACGGCGGCAAGGCAGGCCATATAGATGATGGTGCCCCATCCGGCTTCCTGCCAGATGCCGGAGGCCACATAAATGGTGCGGAAGGCGGTGCTCTCCGAAAGGAAATCCACGCTGGTGCCCAAAATCAGGTTCAGCAGACCGCCGGACGGGCTGAGGAAGATCTTGATCATACCGCAGATGACCATGGTGGAGATGAAGTGCGGCGCATACAGCACCGTCTGCACCACCCGCTTGAATTTAGCAAAGCGCAGCTGGTTGATGCACAGAGACAGGATGATAGGGATGGGGAAACTCCACAGCAGGCTGTACAGGCTCAGCAGCACGGTGTTTTTGATCATGCGCACACAGTTGGGTGCGGTGAAGAACCGCTCGAACCAGTACAACCCCACCCACTCGCTGCCGGTGATGCCCCGGCTTGCCTTGAAATCCCGGAAGGCGATCTGGATGCCGTACATGGGCCAGTACTTATAAACGATGGTCAGCACCACCGGGATCAGCAGCATCACATAGAGCTGCCAGTTTTCCCGCAGCCGTTGGCTGAGGCTTTTGCGGTGGACCGGGATAGCTTCCAGCTGACGTGCAGCAGCTGGCGAGGTCTGCGTCATAAAAACTCCTCCTTCTGTTTTTACGCTGCCCACAGACCCGTGGGCCGGGGTCCCCTGCCGTTGGGGGATCGGTTTTGGCGTTCATCGTGAAACGTTACACGGCTTGCAACACAAAGATAGCACGTCGGGGTTTTCGTGTCAACAGGATTTTACGCAAAAATCGTCTTGTATCCCTGTTTTCAACGTTTTGCACACTCTCTGTAGGATGTTTTTGTGCAAATTGCAGCATTACGCATTCGTGAAACGATTCATGAAATTTCACGGAAAAGCCTTTACATTCAGGTCAAACCATGCTATACTGAAACCACAGGAACCTCTGAACAACAGGGAATGCAGCGAAATTCCCTTTGATATATCCGCTTGATATAGAAACGTTTCACGAACAAAGGAGTGGACCGCATGGCAAAACTGAACACTGCCCCTACGATGAAGGATGTGGCCAAGGAGGCAGGGGTCTCTCTGGGCACTGTATCCAAGGTCATCAACGGCATCCCGGTGGGTGACGAGTACCGCAAAAAGGTAGAACAGGCCATCAAGACGCTGGACTACCACATCAACGCCTACGCCAAGGGGCTGAAGAACAACCGCACCTACACCGTGGCGGTCATCATGCCCAACCTGCTGAACCCTTTCTTTAGTATGGTGGCACACTACATCAACCGGGCATTGGTAAAGCACGGTTATCGGATGCTGCTGTGCGACACCGACTACGACTACTCCAAGGAGCAGGAAATGGTGCAGATGGCAGAGCAGAACAAGGTGGACGGCATCATCGCCCTGACCTATAACCCCGACCTGAAGATCTCCCCCGAGGTGCGGTCGGTGTCCATCGACCGCTACCTCAGCGGCAGCACCCCCTGTGTGGCATCGGACAACTACAACGGTGGTCGGCTGGCGGCACAGAAACTGGTGGAGAACGGCTGCAAGAACCTCGCCTTCCTCCGCATCGGCTCTCCCCTTGCCAGCGAGACCAACAAACGCCGGGACGGCTTTGTTGCCGAGTGCGAAGCCATGAACATTCCCTGCACACAAAAGATTTTGATGGATGGCGCACCGTTCAGCGAGTTCGAGCAGTTCTTGCAGGAAAACCGGAAGGACGGAAAACTTGCATTTGACGGTATTTTCTGCGTCACCGACAAGCTGGCGTTCGATATCATCAAAGCCCTGCGCCGGATGGGACTGCGTGTGCCGGAGGATGTGCAAGTCATAGGCTACGACGGTCTGCGCTCCTTCGGGGATCAGGATTACTACTGCTCCACCATCGTACAGCCAGTGGAAGCCATAGCCGAAACCTGCGTGAATCTGGTATTGGATGAATCTGCCGTCAATGTTCCCTCCCTGTTGTGTCTGCCTGTCAGCTATGCTTACGGCGGCACCACCAAGGCATGACCGCCCCGGAAAAAGGCCGGTGGTACTGGTTCAAAAATTGGCTGCATTACCACTGGCTCTACCTTATTATTGCGGCCGTGGTGCTTTGGGTCGGCATCAGCTGGCTGGCAAACGCTCTGCACTGGGGCGAAATACTGCCGGATTACCAGATCGCCTATGTGGGCAAAAGCTCCCTGCCGGTGGATACCGCCCACGCCATTGAAGCTGCCTTTGCGCAGTACGGCGAAGATCTGAACGGCGACGGAATCGTTTCGGTCAAGCTCAACCAGTATGTCAGCGACACAGAGGACGCGGAAAACGCTTCCACCTATGCGCTTGCGGCGCAGATGCAGTTTCTTTCCGATATGAATGCGGAGGAAAGCTATTTTCTGCTGCTGGACGACCCGGTGCATTTCCAGCTGGATTATCAGGCACTGGCAAACTGGGACGGCACTCCGCCGGGCGACAACGACTATACCGCCGCCGGAAAGACCGTGCCTTGGGCAGACTGCCCGGTGCTGGCAGCTGCTGACCTTGGCAGCTACCGCACCACCATCCTTGGTACTACGGTCACTGGGGAAAGTGCAGAGCTGGTCAAGGGGTTATCTCTGGGTCGCCGTACCTTTTATGAGGAAGCAAAAAATCAAAAAGCCGCCCTTGCCCGGGAAGGAGCAAAGCGGCTGTGGAACATCTTGACGGAAGGAGCAACTCCATGAAACGGAAATGGCTGTGTGTTGTAGCACTTGCGCTGGCGGCAGTTCTCTGTACTGGCTGCGGTGTGAAGGATGAAAATTTGAAAAGTGATCCGCTGGTAAATGCGGATGGGACGGCTCCGGTAGGCAAAACGCTGGTTGCCCCTGCCCTGCCGGAGGACTTCACCTTGCTGGACAACAAGGATATCCTTGCCGCCAACGGCCTGTACTATGCTTCTTGGGTCAACGGAGAACCCCAGCCCTATGAAAACAGCGAGGGTAAGACAGTCGATCTCTATGATGCCCAGCTGACGCTGGTGGTACAGGAAAACAAGACCGAAGAAAAGGCAGCTTCCGCTGTTTCCGGCTGGCAGGAGCTGGCACAGCAGAACTACGATATTTCTGACACACAGACCCTGACTGCCGCCGGGCAGGAGTACACTGTCATTCAGTTTACCTATCAGGACAAGAGCAACCCCTATGCCTTTGGCGTTGCCGCCTTTGGACAGAAGGGCACCAGTGCCATAGAGTGGGAGCTTTCCTGTCAGGACAGTTATTCCGGCGATGCGCTGAAAGTCCTGACCGATTTTCTGAACAGCTGTACTTATTAAAGGAGGGCTTTCCATGGGACTGTTTTTTCCGAGTGACCCCATCGTCCACGGCCAGCGCGCCAAGGGGCTGCCCCGTTATCAGGAACTTCTGGAACGCGACTGGAAAAGTTTCCTCTTTGCCGACTTCGTGACGCTGGGCCTGTGCATCCCGTATGGTCTGGGCGTGGGCTACGCGCTGCTTTCTTCCAGCCTACTGGTGCTGCTCCCGGTCTGCATTCTGGGCGGGCTTCTGGTCGGCCCGGCGATCTCCGGCATGATGGATGCGTTGTTCCGCAGCTACCGGGATGCGCCCCGCGGCTGGTGGGAGAATTACTGCAAGGGCATGAAACAGAACTGGAAATTCTCCCTCCTGCCCGGCATCGTATTCTGCCTTGCGCTGGGCATAGAGCTGTTCTTCGGCATGGTGCTGTTCTCTGCGGAACAGCTGCCGGGCATCGGGACACTGGCCGTTTTCTTTGTCGGACTGCTGTTGCTGCTGATGCTGTTCACCGCCTTTTGGCCGCAAGTCGTCCTGTTTGAGGAAAGCAACCTGCACCGACTGCAAAACGCCATCCTGTTCTGCCTGAAATATGGCAAGCATGTGATCGGCACGGCGATCCTGCAACTGGGCTGGTGGCTTCTGTTCGTGTTGTTTTTGCCGTGGACGGGCTTTCTGGTGCCGTTCCTCGGTGTGTGGTTTATCTGGTTCGTCTGCTTCTTCCTGCTGTATTCCGATTTTGATGCCGCGTATGGCATTGAGGAAAAGATCCGGCAGCAGTTCCCGGAGCAGACACCCCGCTACGATGAATGATAAGGAGAAGGACTCATGGACATTTTAACGATTGGCGAAGTTTTGATCGACCTGACCCAGACCGGCAAGGATGGACGCGGCATCCCGCAGTTCGCGGCAAATCCCGGCGGCGCACCGGCTAATCTGGCGGTGGCTGCTTCCAAGCTGGGCGCAAAGACGGCCTTCATCGGCAAGGTGGGTGCAGATGCCTTCGGCCGCTACCTGACCGATGTGCTGAACGAGAACGGCGTGGACGCTTCCCGCGTGGCCGTGGATGCAGACCATCCCACCACGATGGCAGTGGTTTCCGTAGATGCCGCCGGTGAGCGCGATTTCAGCTTTTACCGCAGTACCAATGCCGATGTGATGCTGTGCAAAGAGGACATTTCGGACGAAGCTCTGAAAGCTGCCAGAATCGTGCACTTTGGCTCGGTCAGCCTGACCGCCGACCCTTCCCGCGCCGCCACGCTGGATGCCGCCGCCCGCGCCAAAAAGCTGGGTGCCACCATCACCTACGACCCGAATTACCGCGCAAACCTCTGGAAAGATAAAGGGGATGCCATCGCGCAGATGAAAGCCCCTCTGCCGCTGGTGGACATCCTGAAAGTTTCCGATGAAGAACTGCCCCTGCTTACCGGCACCACCGACTGCGAGAGCGGCACGGCACAGCTGGCACAGAACGGCATCAAGCTGATTTTTGTCACCCTCGGCCCGGACGGTGTGTTCTATCGCTTCGGCGAAAAGACCGGTCATGTGGCGGGTGTTCCCTGCAAGGTGGGCGATACCAATGGCGCAGGCGATACCTTCTTCGGTGCGGCACTGTCCAAGCTGTGCAAAGAAAATCTCAATACCCTGACGGTGGAAAAGCTGGAAAGCATTCTGGCCTTTGCCAACAAAGCGGCCAGCATCACCACCAGCCGGCATGGTGCTATCCCTGCCATGCCCACCCTTGCAGAAGTGGAGGGCTGAACCATGGCAGTAAAACAGGAATTTGAGTCCCGGTTTGCCAAGCACAAGGACGAACTGGAATGGCTGTTCATGGAGCTGTACCACGACCGTGAAGCCCTGCACACGCTGGAAGCCGAAATGGAACAGGCGTGGAATGCCCGCACGGCAGAGCTGAAAGCACTGGACAAAGCACGCTCTGCCGACCCGGAGTGGTACAAGCGTGGCAATATGTTCGGCATGACCATGTACACCGATCTCTTTGCCGGGAATCTGAAAGAGCTGGCAAAGAAGCTGCCCTACCTGAAGGAGCAGAAGCTGACCTATCTGCACCTGATGCCCCTGCTGCAGATGCCCCACCCCCACAACGATGGCGGCTATGCGGTGGAGGATTTCGACACGGTAGACCCTGCCCTCGGCACAAATAAGGATTTGGAGAATCTGACCCGCGAACTGCGCAAAGCCGACATCAGCCTGTGTCTGGATTTTGTCATGAACCACACTGCCAGCACCCACCGTTGGGCAATGGCGGCAAAAGCCGGAGATGCAACCTATCAGGCGTATTATCACTGCTACGATGACCGCACCATTCCCGACCAGTACGAGCAGACCGTGCCCCAGGTGTTCCCGAACACGGCCCCCGGCAACTTTACCTGGTGCGAGGAGATGCACAAGTGGGTGCTGACCACCTTCCACGACTACCAGTGGGACCTGAACTACGCAAACCCGGCGGTGTTCGTGGACATGACCAAGAGCATCCTGCACCTCGCCAACCTCGGCGTAGAGGTGTTCCGCATTGACGCGGTGCCCTACATCTGGAAGCAGCTGGGCACCACCTGCCGCAATCTGCCGCAGGTGCACACCATCGTGCGGATGCTCCGCATGGTGCTGGAATGCGTCTGCCCGGCGGTCATCCTCAAGGGCGAGGTGGTCATGGCTCCCAAGGAGCTTGCCGCCTACTTCGGTACCCCGGAAAAACCGGAATGCCACATGCTCTACAACGTGTCCACCATGGTCAACCTGTGGAGCGCCCTTGCCAGCCGGGACACCCGGCTGCTGAAAGCGCAGCTAGATGCCCTGCACGCCCTGCCGAAAAACTGCTGGTTCGTGAACTATCTGCGCTGCCATGATGATATCGGCTGGGGTCTGGACGAAGCCGTAGAGGAAAAGCTGGGCATCGACCCCCAGAAGCACAAAGAGTATCTCTACCACTTCTATGAGGGCAATTTCCCCGGCAGCTGGGCAAAGGGCGAGCTGTACAACTACGACCCTGCCACCGGCGATGCCCGGAGCTGCGGCACCACCGCCAGCCTGTGCGGCGTGGAGCAGGCGTTGGAAAAGAATGATACGATCGCACTGGATTACGCTGTGAAACGCGACCTGCTCCTGCACACGGCAATGGCATTTTTGCAGGGCTTCCCGATGCTGAACTGCGGTGATGAAATCGCACAGCTCAACGGCTGGGACTACAAGAACGACCCCGACCGTGTGGAGGACAGCCGCAACCTGCACCGCAGCAAATTCAACTGGGAGGACGCAAAGCAGCGCACCCAAAAGGGCACGCTGCAAAACGCTTTGTGGCAGGGCATGGAGCAGCTGCGCCAAATGCGGGCAGACCCCTGCTTTGCCCCGGATGCGTGGGTGACCACATGGGACAGCCACAACCCCGGTGTGCTGGCACTGGTACGCAAGCGCGGCGAGGAAACGCTGGTGGGACTGTTCAACTTTACCGAGTACCCGGCAGGGGCAAGTCTGGACGCTCTGGGCGGCGAGTATCACACCCCGGAGGGCACTTCCGTCTGGCTGGCGGATGTGGAACTGGAACCCTATCAGGCACTGCTGGTAAAAAACAAATAAGTAAATCGAACCGTTCCACTCTCTCTTTTCACCAAAGTTTCCCTTGCATTTTCTTACAAATCGCCGAAAGCAACGCATTCTCGAAACTTTTTGTTGACAAGGCTCGATTTTTGTGGTAATCTATCCCAACAATTTAATATAACATATTCATAAATGATTCAGCTCGGCCAATACGAACGCCGGAGCAGTTTTATAACTTTCAATCGCTACATAACAAACCCGAACCAAGGCCACCCCGGAAGGGATGGTCAGGTTCAGGTTGTTGTGTGGCGATTTTTTATTGCCAAATCCAGCACCGCACCTTGAAAACCGCATGACCGTCTGCATGGGATACACGGCGAAGACCCTGAGAAGGAGAGCCGGAAAACGCCGCCGGAAGGGGGTAGGAAATCCATGCAGGGAGAACGGCGCACCCAATATCAACTGGTCAAAATGGCCAGTTGATTTTCCACGACACTTTCAATTTGAGAAAGTGTCAAAATTCAGAGAAAATCAATGTGGTCAAATTGACCACATTGATTTTCCGTAACGCTAGTGAAAAGAGAGGGGGCATCTCTATGTATAT
>CABQHF010000042.1 GCA_902463905.1 uncultured Faecalibacterium sp.
GGCCGTACTCGTGGGTCACGCACAGCTGCAGGATCTCGTGGGCCAGATCCACCGCGTTGGTGGGGTTGCCGCACTGGTCGTTGACCACTTCCAGCTTGCCGAACTTCTTGCCGGCGTTGACGATGGTCTTGACGAAGTTCTTGCCGTAGTAGCTGTACAGCCATGCCGTGCGCACGATGAAGTGGCGGTGGCAGAACTGCTCCACATACTTTTCGCCCATGAGCTTGGTGGAGCCGTAGGCGCTGATGGGGCCGGGGATGGTGGCTTCATCCTGCGGGATGCCGCCGTTCTCGCGGCCGGAGAACACATAGTCGGTGGACACATGCACCAGGCGGGCACCGGTCTTTTCGGCAGCCTGCGCCAGGTTCCGGGGGCCCAGCGCATTTGCCTTGAAGGCGGCGTCATGGTTCACCTCGCAGCCGTCCACGTTGGTGTAGGCGGCGCAGTTGATGATGACATCCGGGCGGTTGCGGCGGACGAACTCATCCACCATCCTGTAGTTGGAAATATCCAGCTCCGACAGATCCACCGGCAGAACGGTGGCATTGAGCAGTTTTTCGGGGATGGGGCCGATCTCGCTGCGGCCCTCCCGCAGCTGCTTGAGGATCTCGGTGCCCAGCTGGCCCTTGCAGCCAGTAACAATGATCTTCATACCAATGTGCCTCTCTTCTCAGTAGCGCAGTTTGCCGTCGGCCACGTTCTTCAGGTGCTGGCCGTAGGGGCTCTTGCCGTAGCGCTCTGCGCTCTCCAGCAGGGTGTCGCGGTCGATCCAGCCGTACTTGAAGGCGATCTCCTCCGGGGCGCTGATCTTGATGCCCTGGCGCTTTTCCACCATGCGCACGAAGTCGGCAGCGTCCACCAGGCTCTCCATCGTGCCGGTATCCAGCCAAGCAAAGCCGCGGCCCAGCAGCTGGACATCCAGCTCGTCCTTCTTCAGGTACATATCGTTCAGAGTGGTGATCTCCAGCTCGCCGCGGGCAGAGGGCTTGACCTGCTTTGCCATCTGCACCACTTCCTTGTTGTAGAAGTACAGGCCGGTGATGGCGTAGTTGGACTTGGGATGCTGGGGCTTTTCCTCCACGCTGAGCACCTTGCCGTCCTTGTCGAACTCCACGATGCCAAAGCGCTCGGGATCCTGCACATAGTAGCCGAACACGGTGCAGCGGCCCTTGTTCTCGGCGTTGGCAGCGGCGGTCTTGAGGATCTTGGAGAAGCCGTTGCCATAGAAGATGTTATCGCCCAGGATCATGGCGCAGCAATCGTCGCCGATGAACTCCTCGCCCAGGATGAAGGCCTGTGCCAGGCCGTCCGGGGAGGGCTGAACTTTATACTGCAGACGGATGCCGTACTGGCTGCCATCGCCCAGCAGTGCCTCAAAACGGGGCGTGTCGGTGGGGGTGGAAATGATCAGGATGTCCTGGATGCCTGCCAGCATCAGCGTGGACAGGGGGTAGTAGATCATCGGCTTGTCGTAGACCGGCAGCAGTTGTTTGCTGGTGACCATGGTCAGCGGGTAAAGCCGGGTGCCGGCACCGCCGGCAAGAATGATACCTTTCATACTTGTGCACTCCTTTAAATTTTTTCAAAAAGTTGTGCAGCTGTACGCACCCCGGGCCGGCGCACCGGCCGGAATGCGTATGGATTCAAAGCGGAGCTGCGTCCGCTGTCAACTTGTTCAGCACTGCCCTTCCCCGCTTTTAACAGCAAAAGGGAACAGCGGTTCACTTTATTTTACTATCAAATGACGCAAAAAGCAAGAAAGAACGGCTCATCCGGCAAAAATTATCCGGAAAGCCGTTCTGTTTCTCTGTTACCACGCAAAACCCCATTTGGAGAAGTAGCGCATCAGGCTGCGCAGCTGCCACAAAAAAGGCTTCAGGCTGCGGTGAGCCGCCCGGTGCCAGGCATGGATGGCCGTATACTGAGGCACCAAATACGCCTTGCCCTTCGTGCGCATCTTCTGGGTGAGGTCAGCGTCCTCCACATACATGAAGTAATCTTCATCAAAGCCGCCCACGGCCCGGAACACCTCCGTGTCCACGGCCGAAAAGCTGCCGGTGCAGAACTCGATCTCGGTGGGCAGGGTCAGATCCTTGTCTGCCATCAGATAGTGCTCGTTGTACTTTGCCCAGAATTTCAGGCAGGGCAGCTGGCGGTAGACCATGGCCCGCACATTGCACCGGCGCAGCGGCAGCCGCTGGGGCCTGCCATCCGGGAAGGTCAGGGCCGGGCGGGCCATCACCACGCCGGGGTGCTGCACCATCCAGTCGGCAAGGTCGCTCAGGGTGTCGGCGGTGAGCTGGATATCCGGGTTGAGGATAAAATGCACCCGGCTGTGCAGCAGCGGCAGCACCATGTTGTGGCCGGTGCCAAAGCCGCCGTTCTCCGGCCGGCAGAGCACCTGCACCTTCTGGCCCACAGTGGTGCGCAGGGTGCCGTCGGCTGTGGCTGCGGCCAGGCGTTGGCCGCTGCCGTCCGGGCTGGCGTTATCCACCAGATACAGCGTCAGCGGGTAGCGGCAGGTGCGGTCCAGCACGGTCTGGGCTGCCCGCAGCGCCTCTTCTGCGCCGTTATAAACTACGATACAGGCTGATAGTTCCATCTTTGTTTACTCCAGCGGCTTGATGTCGAAGGTGAAGTCCTCCTTCATCAGGTCAAAGTTCGGGTTCATGCAGGGATCCCCCGCCGCCAGCTGCTTTGCCCACCGCTTCTGGAACCGCTCCACCTCCGACAGGAAGCGCTTGCGCTTGGCCGGGTTCTCATCCAGGCCGCGGCTCTTGCTCTCGTAGTGGTACAGCTGGGCAAAGGGGGTAAAGACGTTGGTATATCCGGCCTCCCGCACGCGGACGCAGAAGTCCACATCGTTGAAGGCCACGGCAAAGCTCTCGTCCAGGCCGTTCACCTGGTCGTACACGCTCTTGCGCACCATCAGGCAGGCGGCGGTCACGGCGTACACATCCTGTGCATAGACCAGACGGCCCATATAGCCGGGGTGCCCCATCGGGAAGTTCTTGTGCAGGTGGGCGGCAAGGGTCAGGTAACCGAAGCCGATGCCCGCATGCTGGATGGTGTTATCCGGGTACAACAGCTTGACACCCACACAGCCCACGCGCTCCTGCTGGGCGTACATGACCATCTCCTCGATCCAGCGGGGAGTGATCACCTCGGTGTCGTTGTTGAGCAGCAGCAGGTATTCGCCGGTCGCCGCCTTCGCACCGAAGTTGTTCAGGGCACTGTAGTTGAAGCCGGTGCCCTTCCAGTACAACACACGCAGGTTGTCCGGGTGCTCCTTCTGCAGCTGTTCGTAGAAGCGGAAGGTGCCGTCCTCCTTGCTGTTGTTCTCGATGATGATGATCTCAAAATCCGGGTAGGTGGTCTTGCCGTAGATAGAATCCACGCAGGTGCGCAGATCTGCAGCGTGGTCACAGCTGGGGATGAGGATGCTCACCTTGCCGGGTTTTGTGATGGTATAATCGGTCTTGTAGAAACCCGGCGTGTTGGGGATCATGGTCACATCATCCACCGGCACGCCCACGCGCTCGTAATGGGCGCGCAGGGCCTTCATGGCTGCTTCCAGGCAGTACATCTTGGCCGAAATATTGCTTGCCACGCTGGTGGGGCTGGAACGCCAGTAATATAGCAGGTGCGGGATATGCACCACCTTTTTGGCCTGCTCGGTCAGGCGCAGGTAAAGGTCGTAGTCCTGGCTGCCGTTGAACTCCGCCCGTTCGTCGCCGCCCACCTTGGCCAGCAGCTGGGCGCTGAACACGCTCAGGTGGCAGATATAGTTGTTGGAGCGGAGGTTGTCCAGCATATAATCCGGCTTGAAGTGGTATACCGTCAGATGGTCGATGTCGCCCTCAAAGGTGACCTCATCGGTGTACACGAAGTCGGCGCCCTGCTCGGCGATGGCCTGTGCCACATACCACAGTGCGCACGGGTGCAGGATGTCATCGTGGTCCAGCAAAGCCACATAGGAGCCCTTGACCATGGCAAAGCCCTGATTGGTGTTGCCCGCAATGCCGTCGTTTTTCTCCAGTTTCTGGTAGCGGATGCGGGGGTCGGCGGCGGCGCGCGCCATCACGGTCTGGCCCACTGTCTCGTCCTGCCCGGCGTCCACCATGCACAGTTCCCAGTTGCGGTAGCTCTGGTTCTGCACCGAGTCCAGCAGCTCCACCAGGAACTGCTGCGGGGTGTTGTACAGGGGCACCACGATGCTGATGAGCGGGCCTGCCGGCTGATTGGCCACCTGCTTCACCAGCAGTTCCGGGGCGGCAAAGCGGTCTGCAGGCATGGCCTTTCCGGGGAACAGCTTTTTATACTCCCGCTTGGCCTTTGCCTGCGCCATCATGCCGGAAACGCCCACCTGACGCAGGGTTGCCAGAAAGACGAACAGCGGGAAGCTGTGCCACAACTGGCGGCACTTGCTCACCAGATAGCGCATAGGCCAGGTCATCTTCCAGAACTGAGACTGGGTGACGCTGTTCAGCGTTTTTTCCAGATCCCGCTCGTGGCTGCGGCTCAGCGAAAGATCGCTGCGCAGGCGTTCCAGCTGGCGGCCCTGCTCTTCGCTGGTGCGCTCGGCCAGCTCCATGCGCTCCCGCAGGACGTCCAGTTCTTCTTCATATCCGGTCATCTGCGGCACGTCCGCCGGGGCATCGGTGCGGCAGAACAGTGCCGTCTGCAATGCGCGGCCCCGGCTCTGCCACGAGAGATCCCGGTACAGGCCCTGCTGCATCAGCTGCTTTGCGCAGCCGGACAGCGTTGTTTCCTCGCTGCACACCAGCAGCACCCGGTCTGCCAGCTGCTCCGGCAGGGTGATCCACTCCGGATCCACCACCACCAGCAGTTCCGGCACAGTGCCTTCTGCGGGCTGCACGGCTCCGGCCTTTTCCAGCGCCGCTTCCAGCGCCCCTACGCCGCCCAGCACCTGTACGCTGCCAGGATCCAATTCCCGCCGGATGCGCTGTGCCAGCTCCCGACTGCGCTCCGCCTCTTTTCGGGTCAACTTTTCCTGATCCAACTCCATGCTTCCTTCTTCCACTCCTTGGAAAACACTTTTTTCTTTATCCAAAACGTTTTTTGCGCGGATCTCCCGCCAACGTGTATCACACAGCTGTGCCGTTCTGCAGCACAAAGGGCAGACTTGCCCTGCGATAGTATACCAGATTGTATTGCACTTGAGAAGCCCTTGCCAGAATTTTGCGCGCTGTTTTTTATCGTCAGCACATTCCAAAAGCTGTTCCGACAAAGACGCTCTCACGGAAAGGCCGCTTCTCAGCCAAACAGACCCCGCAGCCAACCGAACAGGCCGCCTCTGCTGCCCTGGCTCGTGATGCTGGCACCCTTATAATAGTGCTTCAGGATGGCCTTGTAGCCCATGTTCTGCTCTGCGGCATACCCCACCGCGCCGCACTGGCTCATGCCCACACCGTGGCCAAAGCCGTAGTAGGTCATGCAGGGGGTGCCGTTTTCGTCCGCGCCGAAGTCAAAGCAGTAGCGGGACGAGACGAACTGCCCGATATAGCGGTAGCTGCGCCCGTTGGATACAAAGGTGTTGTACTGCACATAGCCGCCCAGGCTCTTGTGGGTGGTGTCGGCATCCGTATAGGGTTCCCCGGTGCGGCTGTCGTTGTACTCCACATAGGTATAATCCTTGCCGATGGAGCGGCGCAGCAGGTTGTGGTACTGCTCCTCGTAGGGGCTTTCCACGCTCTGCAGGTAAGGCACCTCGGTGCCCCAGGCGTCCCGGCTGGAACAGGTGCCGTACACGCCGGTCTGGGTGTTGTAGCCCGCACTGGCCGACCACACTGCGTCGCAGACGCTGCCGTTGTAGGTCAGGATCTCATCCTTCACCGGCTCCACCGCCTTGCGGATGACCTCCCGCGTGGCCGAAGGGATCTGATCCACCGGGGTGTAGATCAGCGCATTGGCCGAAGAACCATACTGCTTGTGATACTCCAGATAGGAGTGGATGGCCACGGCCTGCGCCTTCCAGGCCTGCTGGGCTGCGCTGGCGCTGACATAGCTGCCGATGGACCCCAGCTCGTTGTAGGTGATGCCCACCAGGCAGTCCACCAGATCCAGGGTGACGTTCTTTTTCAGGCCCTGGCCCCGGATGTTCAGGTATGGCATGGTGATGGTGTCGCCGGAACCGAACAGCCAGCTCAGACAGTTTTCTTCCTCCGCCGGGATCAGGGTAGTGTTGGCACCGCCAATGGTCGTTGCACCGTCAGGCACACCGGCATCCTCTGCCGCCAGCGCCGCCGGGGCACACAGGCAGAGCACTGCTGCCAGCACCAGTGCCGCCGCGCGGCATGCAAACCCTTGCAGATGTTTCACGAGCAATTCCTCCTTCGTCTTTCCACGCCCATGGGCGGGCGGACGGTTTGCTTATAGTTTAACACAGCCTGTGCCTGCGGGCAAGGACTGGACTTCTGTTTTCTGCACACAAAAAACCGGGAACCGCACCGCTTTCCGTGCACTTCCCGGCTTGTATCGTTTTTTCAGGCTTCTTCCGGCTCGTCCTGCATGGCGTTCTCGATCTCGGATTCCATGTCCTGCAGGCAGTCCAGCAGCAGCGGATTGAAGGCCCCGCACACCCCGGTGCAGATCATCTGGATGGCCTCCCCGTGGGTGCGGGCGCAGCCGTCCACCGGGCGGCTCACCAGCCGTTCGTACACATCAGCCAACCCTACCACCTGTGCCTCGATGGGGATCCGCTCCCCTTTCAGACCGTCCGGGTAGCCGCCACCGTCGTACCGCTCATGGTGCCAGCGGCAGATATTGTACGCAGTGCGGGCAAAGGCATCGTTCCGGCATTCAGGCTGCTCTTCCAGCATTTTTGCGCCCAGCAGGGTGTGGCTCTGCAGGGTGCGGCGCTCGTCCTCGGTCAGCGGGCCTTCCTTGTGCAGCAGGCTCTCGCTGATCTCCATCTTGCCGATGTCGTGCAGCGCAGCGGCGGCGGCAATGGTCCTGCGCGCCTCCCGCGTGAGGGGATAACGGTCAGTCTTTTGTGCCAGCCCAGCCAGCAGCATGG
Source organism: uncultured Faecalibacterium sp. (assembly GCA_902463905.1). Classification (GTDB taxonomy): domain Bacteria; phylum Bacillota; class Clostridia; order Oscillospirales; family Ruminococcaceae; genus Faecalibacterium. Next base: position 7,040 of record CABQHF010000042.1, read on the forward strand.
CGGTGAGCTGTGCCACCCGCTGCACATGGCCGCGGCTCTCGCCGTTGCGCTTTTCCACCACCTGGCTCAGGATGCCGATCATCATCCGGCTGGTGCGCTCTTTTTCATAGGCAAGGTCGGCCGCCATGGCGCTCAGGCGGCGCTGCTTGGCATACAGGCGGATGGTGTTGAAGATGCGCTGATACACCACCTTGGCGTCAAACGGGCGGCTGATGTAATCCGAGGCACCCAGGTCAAAGGCGCGGCGCACCGCGTCCACCGTGTCCTCGCTGGAGATCATGATCACCGGGATCTGTTCCAGCATGCCCCGGCGGTTCATCTTTTCCAGCACCGTAAAGCCGTCGATACCGGGCATATGGATGTCCAGCAGCACGATGGAAATGCCGGTGGCATTCTGCTCCAGCAGCTGTAGGCAGGCCTCACCGCTGGCGGCCTCGGCAATGTCGAACTGGCTGCCCAGCATCTGCCCCAGCATCTTGCGGTTCAATTCGGAGTCGTCCACGATCAGCACGCTTTGGCGGCGGCGCAGCGGTGCCGTGGCCGTACTTTCCGGCTGCTGCTCGGTAATCACGGTGTTTTTCTGCATCTGGGCATAGCTGGCCAGCCGCTCCGCGTGTTCCACCGCCGCCGATACTTCTCCGTCCTGGAGCCATACGCCGCCGATGCTCACCGAGATGTGCAGGTGGGAGTAGCCCGGCACGCTGGCTGCAGCCAGCTGCAGCCGCAGGTTTTCCAGCTTCTGGCCAAAGCTGCTCTGCCCCTCTTCCGGCAAAAGCAGCAGCAGCCTGTCCTCGCCCCGGCGGAACAGGCGATCCTTCTCGCTCAGGTTCCTGCGCAGCCCCCCGGCCACCGTTTCCAGCACGCTGTCCCCGGCGTAATGGCCGTAGACATCGCAGGCCGTCTTGAAATCATCGATCCGCAGCACCGCCACACCGGCCGTGAGGATGCGGCTGCGGTATTTTTCCTGATAATAGCGCTCGTTGTAGGCACCCGTCACCGGGTCGCGGTACCGTTTTCCACGGTACTCCGCCATGCTGTTGAACAGCCGTTCGCTCTCCTCCGGATCCAGCAGCATAGCTCTGTCCAGCCTGCGTTCCATCTGCAGCACGCAGGGCGCATCTTCCACCTGCACATAGAGGGCTGTCACTTCATACAGTTCCTGCCCGCGGTACTCCATCCGGCTGTGGGAGGCCTTGTCCTCCAGCGCCTGCCGGGCAGTGTCTCCCGCATCCCTGCGAGATCGCACCTGTTCTGCAGTGAGCAGCCGCACCGAGGGAAATACCCTGCGCAGCTGCTCCATTTCCTGTTCGATCTGTTTCCGGGTCATCGGCCCATCCTGTACCATCCGTTCGCCCCCGTCCCTGCGGTCGATTTTACATTGATTATACTATTTTTATCATGGCTGCGTCAAACTTGCCGCTTTCGGCCCCTGCGCCGGAAGATGCCGAAAAAAATGGACGTTCCTTGCGGATTTTTGCCCGGAAAATCCCTCCGGCCCGGCCGGTGCGCAATGAAAAACGACGCAAAATACGGAGTGTAATTTCGACAAAACAAAAGCGCCCGCCCGCTTCCGGAAGCTCCGGCATGCGGACGGGCGCATCAGTTTTTCAGAAAATGGATCAGAACTCGATCTTGCTCTCAATGTAGCTCTTCAGCTCGCTGATGGGCATACGGACCTGCTCCATGGTATCGCGGTCACGGACGGTGACGCAATTATCAGCCACGATGCCCTTGGCCTCGTCGCCCACGGTGTCAAAGTCCACGGTGATGCAGAACGGGGTGCCGATCTCATCCTCACGGCGGTAACGCTTGCCGATGGAACCGGTATCGTCGTAGTCCACCATGAAGTACTTGCTCAGCTCGTTGCGGATCTCCATGGCCTTGTCGCCCAGCTTCTTGCTCAGGGGCAGCACGGCGCACTTGTAGGGAGCCAGAGCCGGATGCAGATGCAGCACGGTGCGGATATCCTCCTTGCCCTTGCTGTCGGTCAGGTGCTCCTCATCGTAGGCCTCGCACAGGAATGCCAGCGCCACACGGTCACAGCCCAGAGAAGGCTCGATGACGTAGGGGATATAGTGCTCGTTGGTCTCGCTGTCGAAGTACTCCAGGCTCTTGCCGGATGCCTCCTGATGGCGGGTCAGGTCGTAGTTGGTGCGGTCGGCAATGCCCCACAGCTCGCCCCAGTCAGTGAACGGGAAGGCATACTCGATATCGGTGGTAGCACGGCTGTAGAAAGCCAGCTCTGCAGGCTCGTGGTCACGCAGGCGCAGGTGCTCCTTCTTGATGCCCAGGCTCAGCAGCCAGTTCTCGCAGTAGTCCTTCCAGTAAGCAAACCAGTCCAGATCGGTGCCGGGCTTGCAGAAGAACTCGCACTCCATCTGCTCGAACTCGCGGGTGCGGAAGGTGAAGTTGCCCGGGGTGATCTCGTTGCGGAAAGCCTTGCCCACCTGGCACACGCCGAAGGGCAGCTTGCGGCGGGTGGTGCGCTGGATGTTGGCAAAGTTGACAAAGATGCCCTGTGCAGTCTCCGGGCGCAGATAGCAGGTGGAAGAGCTGTCCTCGGTAACGCCGATGGCAGTCTTGAACATCAGGTTGAACTTGCGGATGGGGGTGAAATCGTGCTTGCCGCACACAGGGCACACGATGTCCTCATGCGAGGCGATGAAGGCGTCCATCTCGTCAAAGCTCATGGCGTCCACGTTCACCTCGGGGTGCTCCTCGCCGATCAGCTTGTCGGCGCGGTGGCGTGCCTTGCAGGCGCGGCAGTCCAGCAGGGGGTCCGAGAAGCTGGACACATGGCCGGTGGTCACCCAGGTCTGGGGATTCATGATGATGGCTGCATCCAGGCCCACGTTATAAGGGCTTTCCTGCACGAACTTTTTCAGCCATGCCTTCTTGACGTTGTTCTTGAACTCAACGCCCAGGGGGCCGTAATCCCAGCTGTTGGCCAGGCCGCCGTAGATCTCGGAACCGGGGAACACATAACCACGGTTCTTGCAGAGGTTGACGATCATGTCAAGGGTCTTTTCGCTCTGTTCCATTGTAAAATACATCCTTTCCGTCCGCGGCTGGTTTGCCGTGTCGTGTTGTGTTGTACCGGCAGCTTTCCCCACTGCCGTCCGTGCTTTTGCGATCAGAAGCACAGCATCTTTACTGTACCATGTTTTGGATGGGTTGTAAAGTTACTTATGGTATTTCATGCCCGCATTGATGGTGCAGGCGCGGTAGATCTGTTCCGTGAGCACCAGCCGTGCCAGCTGATGGGGCATGGTGATGCGCCCCATGCTGAACTTGAGGGCTGCAGCCTTTTTCACCTCATCGGACAGGCCGTGGGACGAGCCGATGACAAAGGCCACATCCCCTGCCCCGCTGTTTGCCCGGTCGGCCAGGAACTGCGCCAGCTCGTCGGAAGAGATCTGTTTGCCCTCGATGCACATGGCTACGATGGCCGCGCCCTTGCGCACGCTGGACAGGATAGCCTTGCCCTCCTTATCCAGCGCCTTTTTCACCACGGCGTCGGAAGCGTTCTTCTCTTCGATCTTTTCCTCCGGCAGCTCGATGATGCGGAAGGACGCAAAGGCCGACAGCCGTTTCTGGTATTCGGCCACGCCCTCGGCGAAGTATTTTGCGTTCAGTTTGCCCACACAGATCAGGTCAATGTTTTGCATTTTCTTCTCCTTACAGCAAGCTCATCTGCTCGCCTTCGTCCTCGGCGCGGATGAGGGCACCCGTGGCGGGCAGACTGCGCACGCGGTAGCGGTGGGGGTTGGCCAGCTCCAGCGTGTCCGCCGGGACCACCGAAGCGATGGTCTGGTTCTTTTTCAGGGTCACCACGGCCACGCCCTGACTGTCGCGGGTGGCTTTGGCGGCGATCTGCGCCGTGCCCACCAGCAGCATGCGGCTGGCACTGGTGCGGATGGCCAGTTCGGTCTCCTCCGGCAGGAACAGCAGCTTTGCCAGCGCTTCCTTGTCGCAGTAGGCCTTGAGCAGCTTTCTTCGGTTCTGCTTGGTGGCATAGGAGCTCAGCGGGATCTTGGCGCACTTGCCACTGGCAAAGAAGAACAGCGCAAAGCCGCTGTAGTCGCCGGTGATGACCATGGCCAGGATGTTTTCGCCCTCGTCCATGCCCAGGCGGCCCGGCACAAAGATGCCCATCTGGGCCACCTTGCCGTCCTCCAGCTCAGCCAGACGCACCTTGTACACCTGCTGTTTGTCGGTGAAGAACAGTGCTTCTACGTTGTTGCGGGTCTCCACCTGCTGCACGATCTCGTCGCCCTCCTTGAGCTTGTGGGCACCGGCGGTGCGCAGGCTCTGGGGCGGGATCTTTTTCAGGTAGCCCTCGCGGGTGAAGAACACGGTGACCGGGTAGTCCGGCACCGTCTCTTCCTCGGCGGCAGCTTCCTCCTCCGGCAAGTCGTACAAAATCTCGCTGCGGCGGGGCTGCGCGTACTTCTTGGCTACCTCGTTCAGCTCGTTGATGATGATGCGGCGCACCCGGGCGGGCTTTGCCAGCACATCGTTCAGGTCGGCAATATCCTTTTCCAGCTGCTCGATCTCGCTGGTGCGCTTGAGGATATATTCCCGGTTCAGGTGACGCAGCTTGATCTCGGCCACATAGTCGGCCTGCACCTCGTCGATGCCAAAGCCGATCATCAGGTTGGGCACCACCTCGCTCTCTTCCTCGGTGGTGCGGATGATCTTGATGGCCTTGTCGATGTCCAGCAGGATGGCGGCCAGGCCCTGCAGCAGATGCAGGCGTTTTTCCTTGCCGTGCAGGTCGTAGTAGGTGCGGCGGCGCACGCATTCCACACGGAACGCCGTCCACTCCTGCAGGATCTCCCGCACGCCCATCACCCGGGGCTGACCGGCCACCAGAATGTTGAAGTTTGCGCTGAAGCTGTCCTCCAGCGGGGTGGTCTTGAACAGCTTGCCCATCAGCTTTTCGGCATCCACGCCGCGCTTGAGATCCAGCGTGAGCTTCAGGCCGTTCAGGTCGGTCTCGTCGCGCATATCGCTGATTTCTTTGATCTTGCCGGCCTTGACCAGCTCGGCGATCTTGTCCATGATGGCTTCCACCGTGGTGGTGGGCGGGATCTGGGTGATCTCGATCATATTTTCGCCGGGCACCACGTTGTAGCGGGCGCGCACCTTCACGCTGCCGCGGCCATTCTCGTAAATTTCACGCATCTGCGCTTCATCGTACAAGATCTGGCCGCCGCCCA